>CAKKRN010000267.1:5425-15068 GCA_919902745.1 Syntrophaceae bacterium
CGATGCGGCATCGTGTCCCCAGATGCGGGTAGACGCTATCATGAAGATTCCCAAAATTCAAGCCGCTTGAAATATCCGCCCGGAAAAGTTATAGGTATGTACAACGATCACACAAGGAGTGAGGAGGTTTACACGCCCCTCTCTTCAATATCACACCTCATAGTTTTTCCGGTGAAAGGGAATGCGGATCGTGCCGAAACAGCATGGAAAAGCGGGGGAGAAGCAGGGCGACTGGCTGAAAATCGAGTTTTTTGCCCCGATGGAAATGATCGACGCATTGAACAACTTCGTGACGGAGATCGGCGCCCAGGGCGCCTTCCAGGAAACCCTGGAACCGCTATCGTCGAACGGTTCCCCCGAACCCCCCTCCGTGGAAGTCCTGAAAGCCTTTCTCCCGTTCGACCTCCGCCTGGAGCAACGTCTTGCCGCACTTCAGGTCTACACCGACAGCCTGACGGAGCTCTTCCCGGAGCTTGAGAAGCCCGGCTTCCGGACAGAGATCATCCGCGATCCCGATTGGGGGGAGGCGTGGAAGAAATACTTCAAACCCCTCCGGGTGAGCCGGAACATCGTCATCAAACCGACCTGGGAACGCTTCTCACCGACCGGCCGGGACATCGTCATTGAGATCGACCCCGGCATGGCCTTCGGCACCGGCCAGCACCCCTCCACGAGGATGTGTCTGGAGGCGATCGATGAGATCCTCCGGAAGGAGCGACCGGTCGAGCAGTGGCGCGTCCTCGACGTCGGAACGGGAACGGGCATCCTCGGTATCGCGTGCGCGAAGCTTGGCGCCGGGCGGGTCCTCTGCGTGGACAACGACGAGCAGGCGACGGAGATCGCACGGGAGAATGTTCGGATCAATCGGGTCGAAGAGCGCGTCACGGTCGCCGGCCGGGACGTCGCCGAACTCACGGAACCGTTTCATCTGGTCGTGGCGAACCTGACGGCGAAGCTCCTCATCGAACTTTATCCCCATCTCGTCCGTCTCACCCGCCCCGGCGGCTACCTTGTCATCTCGGGAATCATCGAACAGAACAAACCGGAGATCGAGGCCCGTTTCGCGGGCGGCTCCTTCCCGATCCACCGCCTCATCACCGAAAAGGAATGGGTCTGTTATCTCCTGAAGAAAGCAGGCGACCGTCCGTGACGATTCCCCGAATCTACCTACCGCGCACCCTCGAGACGGGCGCGCTCTGCAAGGTGACGGCGGATCAGGCGCGTTACCTGAACACGGTCCTTCGGATGAAGCAGGGCGACCCGTTTCGGATTTTCAACGGCACGGGTTGGGAATACAGGGCGCTCATCCGGAGGCAGACGGCGGAAGGGATCGAGCTGGAGATCACCGACCGGTATGCGCTGCCCGCCGCCGAAATTCATATCACCCTCTGCCAGGCCGTCCCCAAGGCGGAGAAGATGGATGGAATCATCCGGCACGCGACGGAACTGGGCGTGGAACGGATCATCCCCTTCTTCGCGGAGCGGTCCGTCCCCCACTGGGAGCCGGAGCGGCTTCCGCGCAAACGGGAGCGGTGGCAGAAGATCGCGGTCGAGGCCTCCCGCCAGTGCGGCCGGTCCGACATCCCGGAGATCGTGGAGATCGTGACGTTTGAGCGGATGCTTCGCGCCGTTCCCGAGAGCGGCCTCAGACTGATCCCGTGGGAAGAGGAGACGACGACGGGGATCAGCACGGTCCTTCGGGACCCGGCATGGTCGGGGATGAAGGCGTTCATCCTGGTGATCGGTCCGGAGGGAGGCTTCAGCGCGGAAGAGATCGAACTGGCCCGGCGGGCGGGTTTCCTGTCCGTCAGCCTCGGAAAAAGGGTGCTCCGTGTGGAGACGGCGTCACTCGCGCTCCTCGCCATCCTCCAGTACGAGATTGGAGCACGGGAAACGGAATCCATGGGATGACCTAAAAGAATCCTGCGGTTTGCGGCTCCCCGGCAAGCCGAAGGAATTCACGCGGGACCATGAAGGAGAGGAACCATGACGGGAAGACGGTACGGCGGTTTCTGGCGGCGACTTTTCGCCTTTCTGATCGACGGGGTCATCCTTTACTTCGCATCGCTGATTCTGTTTCTGATCGGCCTGCTCGCCCTCGGACTGAAAGGGGACGTGATGGGCCGCGTTCTCTCCTCGCTCGGGGATCCGGCACGCGGAATAGGCCTCTTCGCGCTCCTCTATATCGCCGCGTCCCTGCTCGCCGGCATGATCTACTTCACCTGGTTCCACGGGATAGCGGGCCGGACGCCGGGAAAGATGCTCCTCGGCCTCCGCGTGATCCAGGCGTCGGGCGACCCGATTACCCCGGGCATCGCCTTCCTGCGGTGGGTGGGCTACCTGATCTCCGGACCCCTCTTCTGCCTCGGCTTCCTCTGGGTCGCCTTTGACGGAAGGAAGCAGGGGTGGCACGACAAGATCGCTGCAACCCTCGTCATCCGCCGGCGAGGCGATTCCGATCCGACGGATGCGGAAGAGCCGCCCACCGCATTCGCAGCCGCCGGAATACCCCCATCCGCCGGAGCGGAAGATGCTTTCATCCCATTTCCGGAACAACAGCCGGAAAAGCCGTGCACCGACGGCGTATTGCCCAGCCCGTAACGGGCCGCGACCCTGCCGGAAAAATGGCTTGACAAACGGAGCCATATTATATAGAGAAGCCTTCCATTTCGGCGATCGCCCGCCGAACGGGGGCCGGTAGCTCAGTCGGTAGAGCAACGGACTGAAAATCCGTGTGTCGACAGTTCAATTCTGTCCTGGCCCACCATAAGAATCAAGGGGTTAGCCACTTACAGGCTAACCCCTTTTTCTTTAGAATCCAATTTTGTCCCCACTCTGTCCCCATTTTTAGCTCGTTACGTACTCTTTATGTCAGAAGTTTTTATGATCGGGAACTTCCAGAGAAAGCGGGTTAGGAGTTCCGGGGGTATATCCCCCCGCTTCATTCTACAGAAACACCTTGTAACTGATGTTCAGGGCTTTCCCCAGGCGCTTCGCCATCTCCTTGCCGATGGTCCGCTTGCCGTTCTCCATCATGGAGATATGCCGCTGCGGGATTCCGATCATGTCGGCCAACTGTTTCTGAGTGATTCCCTCTCGGTATCGCGCTCCGCGCAGACAGACTCCCGGAAAATCCTCATCGGAATATTCAGGATAAGCTTCCCTCCACGGGATCGTGTCGGTCGTATCCACGAACCCCAGGGGCTTCAGTGTTTCAACAGCCCTTGCCATGTTCGCAATAGGTCCAAGGAATTTCAATTCAATCGTTTCAATAGGAAGCTTTCTCGTGTGTGCCTGCATAAATCACCTCAATAAGTCTTATCTCCTTGCTGGTTACTTCCCATATCGCCACGTAAGTGGGTCTCCCCTTCTGGATGTGGCAATGGTGGCGGTTGTCTCTTAGCCGACTATAATTCGGCCAATTCCCCCTCACTGGTCCATCTGCTTCAATGTCCCTGATCAGGTCGACAAGCGCTTCTCTGACTCTGACGGGTAAGCGGTCAATCTGTTTTAACGCTCGTTTATGGATTTTCACTGTCCACGTCATGTTCCATCCTATATCAATTTTTGATATTACGCAAGAGCCTATTTTGAGGTAATTTATTCTTCAATCAAGACAATTGCTTGTCTTTATGAATGACTTAGCCCTGCCCACCTCATTTCTTTCTTGACAGTCCGTGGTTTCTCGATTAAGGATCAAACCTCGTGCGGTAGTCGGTCGGCTGGGTATTGCCTGCCTGCGAAGCACCCAGAATATCCGGGCGGGAGAAGAAGTTTTATGGACAAGATACCCATCACTAAGGCGGGATTTGCAAGGTTGAAGCGGGAACTGGAGGTTGTAAGGACGGTTTCCATCCCACAGAACATCAAGGACATCGAGATCGCGAGAGGGCACGGGGATCTTTCGGAAAACGCGGAATACTCAGCGGCCAAGGAGAAGCAGTCCTTCCTGCACGGGAAAATGCAGGAATTGGAAAACAATCTGGCGATGTCCAACGTGATCGACTTGAAGAACCTGACCTGCGAAAGGGTGGTCTTCGGTTCGACCGTGGCCATCGAGGAGATCGGTACCGGCAAGGGGATCACCTACCAGCTTGTGGGACCCCTCGAGTCGGACCTCGAAAGAGACAGGATTTCCGTAACCTCGCCGATCGGCAGGGCGCTGATCGGCAAACGCGTCGGCGACGAGGTGAGCGTCAAGACGCCGGGCGGCGTCCGCGAATTCGAAATCATCGATATCACCGTTGATGCTGAGGACTAAGTGCTGAGGACTGAGTGCTGAGTGCTGAGTGCTGAGTCCTCAGTCCTCAGCACTAAGATTTTCCGGCGACGTTGATTCGGATCACCGCCCGCATAAGGGCCAGCCGGGCCTTTTCGAACTCCATATCCTGTTTGGGCAGTTTCCTTATTTTCTCCTCGGCCCTCTCCCGGGCGCGCTTCGCCCTCTCTTGGTCGATCAGATCCGCTCTTTCGGCGGTTTCCACGAGGACCGTGACCTTGGAGGCCGTGACCTCGGCATAACCTGTGTTCACCGCATAATAAGTCTTCTTGTGGTCTTTTGTGTAGCTAAGTTTCCCGACATCGACCGAACTCAGCAGGGAGGCGTGGCCCTTGAGAACGCCGAATTCGCCTTCCGTGCCGGGGATCGTCACCTCTTCGACGACTCCCTTGAAGGCGATCTTTTCGGGCGTTACGATTTCCAGTGTCAATTCGCGAGCCATCTTGAAGAACCTCCGGTTATTCGGCGAGTTTTTTCGCCTTCTCCACGACCTCTTCGATGCCGCCGACCATATAGAAGGCCTGCTCGGGCAGGTCGTCGTGTTTCCCCTCCAGGATCTCCTTGAATCCCCGGACCGTGTCGGCCACCTTGACAAATTTTCCCTCCGTGCCGGTGAACTGGGCGGCGACAAAGAAGGGCTGGGAGAGGAACCGCTGGATCTTCCTCGCCCTGCTTACGGTCAGCTTGTCTTCCTCGGAGAGTTCGTCCATGCCGAGGATGGCGATGATGTCCTGGAGATCCTTGTATTTCTGGAGCGTCACCTGAACCTGCCGCGCCACCTTGTAGTGTTCTGCGCCGAGGACGTTCGGGTCCAGGATGCGGGAGGTTGAATCCAGGGGGTCCACGGCCGGGTAGATGCCAAGTTCGGCAATGGGTCGGGAGAGAACGACGGTTCCGTCAAGGTGGGCAAATGTCGTCGCCGGCGCCGGATCCGTCAGGTCGTCTGCCGGCACGTAGACGCATTGAACCGCCGTAATGGACCCCTTGGTGGTGGAGGTGATGCGTTCCTGAAGCTCTCCAAGGTCGGTGGCCAGCGTCGGCTGATAACCGACGGCGGAGGGCATGCGGCCCAGCAGGGCCGATACTTCGGAGCCCGCCTGTGTAAACCGGAAAATATTGTCGATGAACAGAAGGACGTCCTGTCCTTCCACATCCCGGAAATATTCCGCCGCCGCCAGGGCCGTCAGGGCCACGCGGGCCCGGGCGCCCGGCGGCTCGGTCATCTGGCCGTAGATCAGGGCCGCCTGTTTGAGGACCCCCGAGGCCTTCATCTCGAGGTAGAGGTCGTTCCCCTCACGGGTCCGCTCGCCCACACCGGCAAAGACCGAGATGCCGCCGTGGTGCATGGCGATGTTGTGGATCATCTCCATCATGACGACGGTCTTGCCGACGCCGGCGCCGCCGAACATCCCCATCTTGCCCCCCCTCGGAAAGGGTACGAGAAGGTCGATCACCTTGACCCCCGTTTCGAGCACATGGACCGAGGTATCCTGTTCGAGGAAGGTGGGCGCCTCGCGGTGGATGGGCATGGTATGCTTCGCCTCGATGGGCCCCAGGCCGTCGACAGGACGGCCGACGACGTTGAGGATTCGCCCAAGGCATTCGGGTCCCACGGGCACGCTGATCGGTCCGCCCAGGTCCTTCGCCTTCATCCCGCGGACCAGGCCGTCGGTTATGTCCATGGCGATGCAGCGGACGACGTTGTCGCCCAGATGCTGCGCGACCTCGACGATCAGGTTATCCTCAACGTCGCTGATCGTGGGGTTGGAGATGGCGATGGCGTTCATGATGTTCGGGAGCTGTCCCTCGTCAAATGCCACGTCCACGACCGGCCCGATGACCTGTACAAGTCTTCCTGTGTTCATACCCTTCTCCTTAACATGATCGATGTGGCGCCGGCTTTAAGCCCGCCCATTATCCGTCTTGATTATCCTTTCGCCAGCGCCTCGGTGCCGCCCACGATGTCCATCAGCTCGGCGGTGATCGCCGATTGTCTTACCTTGTTGTATTTGAGCGTCAGGTTCTGAATCAGATCCTCACAGTTCCGGGTCGCGTTGTCCATCGCCGCCATCCGGGCGCCGTTTTCCCCGGCGGAGGTATCGACCAGCGCGCGGTAGATCAGGACATGAACGTACATCGGGAGCAGTTTTTCCAGCAGGGCCTGCGCCGAGGGCTCGTAGATGGAGTCGAGCAGATTTTCCGGTTCGCCCTTCTCCTTGCGTCCGATGGCGGGGAGGGGGAAAAGCCGGGCCACGGTGGGTCGCTGGACGGCGACATTGACGAACTCGTTGTAGAGAAGGTAGAGCTCGTCGTACTCTTCGTCGACGAAGGGGGGAATGACGTCTCCGGAGATCCGAACGGCAAGGCTCATGTCGAATTTTCCGAAAACATCGGGCCGGGCGTTGATGATTTTTGCCTTCTTCCGGAAGAAGTCCCGCCCCTTCCGGCCGATCGGGATGAGCTCAACCTCCCGGCCTTCGCGCGTTTTCTCTCGGATAAACCGTTCGGTCGCCTTGATCAGGTTGTTGTTGAAGCCTCCGCAGAGCCCCCGGTCGGAGGTCATGCAGATCACCCGAATCCGTTTCGGTTCCCGCACCGCCAGCAGGGGGTGGGATTCGGAGTCCACCCGGAGCGCGAGACTGTTCAGAACTTCCATGAACTTGGCTGCGTAGGGCCGGAAGTTCTCCATTCGTGTTTGGGCGGCCTTGAACCTCGAGGCGGCCACCATGTTCATCGCCCGGGTAATCTGCCTGGTTTTCTGAACGGCGGTGATCTTCCGTTTAATGTCCTTGAGTGCGGCCATTCAAACCTGCTCCCTGGGGACACGATTCGGATCGTGTCCCCATATTTTGATATCAATCCTATTCGGCGACGTAGACCGAATCGAATTCTGCAAACACCTCTCGCATCTTTTTGTCGAGTTCCGGGCTGATGATCTTCTTTTCGTCGATCTCTTTCAGGATGTCCGGATACTTGCCTTCCAGGAAGGAGAGGAGCTGCGGTTCATAGCTTTTCAGCTTTTCCACGGGGTACTTGTCGAGGAATCCCCGGGTGCCCGCATAGAGGATCGAGACTTGCTTCGCGAGCGACATAGGTGAAAACTGCGGCTGATTCAGGATTTCCACGAGTCTGACGCCGCGTTCGAGCTGGGCCTGGGTGGCCTTGTCCAAGTCGGAGCCGAACTGGGCGAAGGCGGCCAGTTCCCTGTACTGGGCAAGGTCGAGCTTCAGGGTGCCGGCGACCTGTTTCATCGCCTTCACCTGGGCTGCGCCGCCGACGCGGGAGACGGAAAGCCCCACGTTGATCGCCGGGCGGATCCCGGAGAAGAAGAGGGAGGGTTCAAGGTAGACCTGGCCGTCGGTAATCGAGATAACGTTCGTCGGGATGTAGGCGGAGACGTCGCCGGCCTGCGTTTCGATGATGGGGAGCGCCGTCAGCGATCCGCCTCCGAGCTCCTTGCTGACCCGGGCGGCCCGCTCCAGTAGCCGGGAGTGGTTGTAGAAGATGTCGCCGGGGAAGGCCTCTCGTCCCGGCGGGCGTCGCAACAGCAGTGAAATCTGGCGGTAGGCGACGGCCTGCTTGGAGAGGTCGTCGTAGATGATCAGGGCGTCCTGCGCGCGGTCGCGGAAGTATTCGCCGATGCTGCAGCCCGCGTAGGCGGCGATGTATTGCAGGGTGGCCGGGTCGCTCGCGCAGGCGGCGACGACGCAGGTGTAGGACATGGCGTCGTGCTTCTTCAGATTCTCAACCACCTGGGCGACGGTGGATTTCTTCTGGCCGATGGCGACGTAGATGCACTTCACGCCGGTGTCCTTTTGACGGATGATCGCATCGATGCCGATCGCGGTCTTGCCGATCTGGCGGTCGCCGATGATCAGTTCGCGCTGGCCGCGGCCGATCGGAGTCATCGCGTCGATCGCCTTCAAGCCGGTGTACATCGGCTCGTTAACCGGCTGGCGGAAGACCACGCCGGGGGCGATCATCTCAATCCGGCGGAATTCCGTCGTCTCGATGGGACCCTTGCCGTCCAGCGGAGCGCCCGTGGCGTCGATCACGCGGCCGAGGAGCGCCTCGCCGACGGGGATCTGGGCGATCCTGCCCGTCCGCTTCACGATGTCCCCTTCCTTGATGTGGGTCACTTCACCGAGAATGGCGACGCCGACGTTGTCCGTCTCGAGATTGAGGACCATGCCGAGGATTCCTCCGGGGAATTCGAGCAGCTCCATGGCCATCGCGTTTTCCACGCCGTAGACCCGGGCGATGCCGTCGCCGACGGAGAGGACCGTTCCCGTTTCACTGATATCCAGTTTTTTTTCGTACTCCTTGATCTGCCTGGATATGATCTCGCTGATTTCCTCTGCCCTGATGGTTTCCATGCGCTATATTTCCTCCCCCAAGAGATTCCGGATGTTGTTCAGTTGCGTACGGACGCTGCCGTCATAAAGCGTATCCCCGACCCGGACGACAACGCCCCCGAGCAAGGAACGGTCCTCCAGAACGATCATTTCGACCTCCCTGTCGGTCAGTCTCTCCAGCCCGTTCTGCAGACGTGCGGATGTCTCACCGGTAAGCGGAAAGGCCGTCTTCACCGTGACCCGGACCTTCTTCAGGGCGATATCCATCAATTCCCGGTAGCAGCCCTGGATGTCGGACAGGATATCGATGCGTCGCTTGTCGACCAGCAGTTTCAGGAAATTGGAGGTCAGCGGTGAGATTTGGATCTTTTCCAGCAGCGACTCCACGACCGCCTTCTTGTCGGACAAAGCGAAGATCGGGTTGGCAAGAAACTCGCTCAGGTTTTTGTTTTCCTTGAGGATAGCGGAAAAGCGCCCGAGCTCGTCGTAATAGTATTCATACCGCTTTTCCTCACCTGCGATTTTGAAAAAGGCCCGGGCATAACGCTTTGCAATATTGCTGCTGATCAATTGTTTACCCTCGTAATAAAGTTGGTAAAGCCGCCGATCAATTTGTACGGACAACCTTCTCGATATAATCCTGGACCATGGCCTCGTGATCTTCCACGCGAATGTTCTTCCGGAGGAGCCCCTCGGCCATCTGTGCGGAGAGACGGACCGCCTCGATCCGGAGCTGATGGCTCGCCTTGTTGAACTCCTGTTCCATCCGCGCCTGGGCGTCTTCCCTCATCTTTTCCGCTGTTCTCCGGGCCTCCTCGATGATCCGCTCCTTTTCGGTCAGCCCCTGGGCCTGGATCATCCGGGTGATCTCATCGATCTCGCCCGTCGCCCGGTCGAGTTTCGCGGCATATTCCCGGAACTTCTTTTCGGCATCCTCGCGGGCGGTTACGGCCTCGGCGAGGGAGGTCCTGATCCCTTTCTGCCGTCCGGTGAAAAATTCTTTCACCTT
>CAKKRN010000268.1 GCA_919902745.1 Syntrophaceae bacterium
TTTCTTCTTCCCGTCCTCCTGATCCTGGTAGGGGTGAATGTCCTCATAAAATACTTCAGGAAAAGGACGGAAGATAACGATAATGAGGGATAATCCTGTTGCTGCGCCCGGATCCGGCGGTGGTTGTCCGCCCGAACGTCTGCTGGTCGTCTGCGATTTCGACGGGACGGTCTGCAGCGTGGATATGGGCAACGCATTCCTGGAACGTTTCGCGGAAGGGTGGGAGGAGATCGATCGCTCCTACTCTGCGGGGGAGGTCGGCTCCCGGGTGGCCTACAGCCGGATCGCGCCACTGTTTCGGGCGAACCGGTCGCAGGTGCTGGACTTTGCACTCCGCCGCGAACGGCTCGATCCCTTCTTCCCGGAATTTTTAAGCTTCTGCCGGGAGCGGAAGATCGATCTCAAGATCGTCTCCGACGGCCTCGACGTTTACATCGAGGCGATCCTCCGGAAATACGGTCTCGACGTCGAATTCTACTCGAACCGTCTCCTCTTTCGGGAGGATGACCGGATCGACTTCGCCTTTCCTTTGGCGAGCGAGGAGTGCGGGCGGTGCGGGACCTGCAAACGCTCCCTTCTCAACCGTTTCCGTTCCGATTATGACCGGATCATCTACATCGGCGACGGTTATTCCGACGTCTGCCCCGCCCGCGCCGCCGATCAGGTCTTCGCGAAGCCAATCCTCTACGAAAAATGCGTGAAGAACGGCACGCCCTCTACCCTCTACGATAATTTCGGCGATATCCGCCGCTGCCTGGAAAAAAACCTCGTCATCAACCACTTCGGTGATGAAGCCATGAAGGTGTTCGATGTGTAGGGAACGCATTGGCTTCTTCCTGTAGTCAAGCATCCGGTGATTCTGGCAGGAGTCCACCCTTTCGATAATCGTCGATAGATCCAATCATTACCTTCTGTTTGTTTGTAGGTGTTGCCAATAACCGGCATATTTCCCCATTTCCCTGGTGGCTTGCGCATTAGATAATCAAACCAGCGAGGCAAGAAACCGATCCACACTGATCAGCCTGATCCCGTCTTGTTTCACATCCACATTCTTCTCCTCAGTGACCTGATAAAGAAAAGGGATCGTCATCCTGGTTCCAAAGTATTTAAGATGATTTGAGATTGCTCGTGCAGAAGCTTTGACCTCCACGGCGAACCAGGGCTTGTTATCCACGGTGACCAGAAAATCCACCTCCCGGCCGTCCACATCCCGCAGGAAACAGAGGTCGAGCCGATATCCCTGGGTATCGGTCAGATAATGACAGAGTTTGAGCAGATGAAAGGCCACAAGATTTTCGAGCCTCGCACCGTCATTACCCTCGATCTCCGACCAATCCAGAAGATAGAGCTTCGGCTGCTTCCGCAGGGATTTGATTTTTTCGTGAGCAAACGGATAGATCCGAAATGCGTGATAGAATGCCTCCAGGATGTCCATCCAGTGCGCTGCGGTTTTATGATCGACGGAAAGATCTTCCCGGATCGCGTTCAGGGAGAGCAGAGAACCGACGCGCTCAGGCAACATATCGATCAGAATCTTTACCGCCGAGAGGTCGCGGATATGCTCCAGATCCCGGATATCTTCTCTGATCAGCCTCTCCAGCCTCTGAATGCGCCAGCGTCTCAGAAATCTCTCGTTCTGTTTCAGCAGCGGCTCCGGAAAACCGCCGAATTTCCACAACAGATCATAGGATTCCCGGAGACCCGCATCGGCGGCAACAAGTGGGATTTCCTGATCGGGAACGAGGGCGTTTTCTTTTTCCAGAAACTCCGCCAGGGAAAAGGGATGCAGACGGTAGTGGTAATATCTTCCCATCAGTGAGTCTCCGCCCCGTCGATAGACATCCAGGCGGGCGCTGCCGGTCACGAGAATCCGTAATGCCTCTTTTTCTTTATCGAAAATCCCCTTGAGATAGTTCTTCCAATTCTTGTATTTGTGAATTTCATCGAAGAGCAGGATTTTTGCGTTGCCCTTGAAGCGATACTGAAGGATGTCCCGGCGATCCGGGGTGTAATCCCAATTCAGATAATGATGGGCGGGGAAATGATTCTCGCCGATAAAACGGGCCAGACTTGTTTTGCCGACCTGCCTGGCGCCGCCAATGAAGACCATTTTTTCATGGATATCCGAAAGAATGTGTGGCGTTAAATATCTTTTTTTCATGGAAGGATAATACACGAATATTGGAGCGTAGTCAAATATTATTGCCTATAAATTGGACTAACCTCCAAAGATGCTGATTATGATGGTCTTGAATGACCAGGCGATGCAGCACGAAGCATTGCGCACTTCCCTCCTTTTCAGATCAGGGCCAGGCTGTCGGCGACCGCCATCCCGGCGCGCGTCGGCCGGAGAAATCCGTCGCGGATCTCCACGAGCCCTTCCCCGGAGAGCCTCTCGATCATATCCCGTTTGTCCGCGAGAAGATCCCGGCCGTAACGGATCTTGAACATCTCCAGGCAGATTCCCCGGCGCGTCCGGAAGCCGAGAAAGAGCGCCTCCAGACGGAGTTGTTCGTTGCTCAGAATCTCCCTCGACTCGACCGGTTCCCGCCCCGATTCCAGATCGCCGATGTAGGCGTCGACGGAGCTGCGGTTCCAGCGCCGCTCGCGCCCCGAAAAGGAGTGCGCCGCGGGACCGAGGCCGAGATAGGGGACGTGGCTCCAGTATTTGCGGTTGTGCCTCGATTCCCGGCCGGGGCGGGCGAAATTGGAGACCTCGTAATGGCAATAACCGCTCTCTTCCAGGATTTGAGCCGTCCTGTGAAAAAAGTCGGCCTGGCGGGATTCATCGGGGAGGATGAACTCTCCGCGCCGGCATCGCTTTGCGAGGGGGGTTTTCTCCTCCAGCGTGAGCTGATAGCAGGAGAGGTGGTCGGGGTTGAGGCCGATGGCCGTATCCAGGGTGGCAAGCCATGTTGCAAAGTTGCGGTCCGCTTCCGTGCAAATGGGGACACGATGCGGCATCATGTCCCCATTTGCCCCCCCTGCGGGGGAAGAGGGAAGACCGTAGATCAGATCCAGACCGATGTTCACGAAGCCGGCGTCGCGCACCCGTTGGATGGCGCCGATCGCCTGAAGGGCCATATGGCGGCGGCCCAGCAGCGCAAGCGAATCGTCGTCGAAGGACTGGACGCCGATGTTCAGGCGGTTCACACCGGAGCGACGGAGCGACGCGAGGAGCCCTTCGGTGATGTCGGCGGGATTCGCCTCCACGGTGATCTCCGCGCCGGCTGCGATCGTAAAAGCGGTCCGGATGTCGGCGATGAGCCCTTCCAGATCCCCCTCAGGCAGAACGGAGGGAGTTCCCCCGCCGATGTAGAGCGTATCAAAAGAGGCGGCCCACCCCCGGTAGAGCGCCATTTCCAGTCGGAGGGCCGACCGAAAGGCGGGGATCAGGGAACGGTCGGCGATGGAGTAGAAACCGCAGTAGGCGCATTTCCGGAGGCAGAAGGGGATGTGGATGTAGAGCCCCGGGAGTTCATCCGGTTCCTGGGATTGTTCCGACGGACCTTTCCCCGTTGTCGGAGGCGTTTCTTCAGAAATTCGCCCTGCTGAGAAATCTAAAGAATCCCTTGGAAAGAATCCCGTTCCCGCGGTCTGAAAAGCCGGTCCGCTCATTCCGTATCCGACTTCAGCACGGCAAGGAAGGCGCTCTGCGGGATGCTGACGTTGCCGATCATCTTCATCCGTTTCTTGCCCTTTTTCTGCTTTTCGAGGAGCTTCCGCTTCCGGCTGATGTCGCCTCCGTAGCACTTCGCGATGACGTCCTTCCGGAAGGCGGAGATCGTCGTTCGGGAGATGATCTCCCCGCCGATCACCCCCTGGATCGCGATCTTGAACATCTGCCTCGGGATCTCCTCCTTCAGCCGTTCGCAGGCCTGGAGGCCGCGGGCGCGGGCCCGTTCGCGGTGGACGATCTGCGAGAGGGCGTCGACCTTTTCGCCGTTCACGAGGATGTCGAGAAGGGCGAGGGAGCTCTCGCGGTAGTCGATCAGGTCGTAGTCGAACGAGCCGTAACCCTGCGTCACCGACTTGAAGCGGTCGTAGAAGTCGAAGATCACTTCGGGAAGAGGCATCTCGTAGATCAGCTCCGCCCGGCCGGGATTCGGATAGTTCAGTGTCGAGTTGATCCCCCGCTTTTCCATGCAGAGCTTCATGACGGCGCCGAGATAGCGTTCGGGAAGCATCATCGCCGCCCGGATGAAGGGTTCCTCGGATTTGATGATCGACATCGGTTCGGGATAGTGGGCCGGATTGTCCACGAACAGGAGCGTTCCATCCTTCAGCGTGAAACGGTAGCGGACGCTCGGGACGGAGAGGATGATCGAGAGGTCGTACTCCCGCTCCAGACGCTCCTGGACGATGTCGAGATGGAGCAACCCGAGAAAACCGCAGCGGAACCCTTGGCCGAGGGCGGCGGAAGAGTCCTTTTCATAGACGAACGAGGCGTCGTTGAGCTTGAATTTGTCCAGAGAGTCGGCCAGGTCCGTGTAATCGTCCGAGGCGATCGGGTAGATCGAGGCGAAGACGACCGGCTTGACCTCCTTGAAGCCCGGCAGCGGCTTGGGGCAGGGGCGGTTCTCCAGCGTGATCGTGTCTCCGGTGCGGACGTCCGATACGGTCTTCACACCGGCGATGATGTAGCCGACGTCCCCGGCGGAGAGGCTCTCCAGCTTCTGACGCTGGAGCAGGAAGTGGCCGACCTCTTCCACCCGGTACGTGGCGTTGTTGTACACCAGACGGATGATGTCGCCGGCCTTCACCGTCCCGTCGAAGATCCGGCAGTGGATCACCGTCCCCCGGAAGGAGTCGTACTTGGCGTCGAAGATGAG
>CAKKRN010000269.1 GCA_919902745.1 Syntrophaceae bacterium
TGGTGGAGGCGGCGGGAGTCGAACCCGCGTCCGGAAACCTTCCGCTGCACTTTCTACGCACGTATCTTCTGTTTTGAGTTTCGCCCCTGAGGGCTCCCGGAAGCAGGATCCCTCTTTCGCTATCCTGTTTTATGGCTTTTCGCCCCTCTCCCCCCAGGCGTAGGAGAGCGGTTATCCTGCCCGTATGACGCCCCCAAACCGACCCGACAGGCGAAATCGGGGAGACGTTAGCCGACTAAGCGGCTAAAGCGTAATCGTAGTTGTCTGCGATTATATTGTCCTGCCTGTTTAACGAGGCCTGCAGGAACCTCGGTACGCTTATGCAGCTTCATGCATCCCCGTCGAAACCGTGACGCCCCCATGGATGGTGAAACGATGTGAATGAACTATTCTACTTCTACCTTTTTTCTCCGTTCAAGTCAAGCGGAGATCTCGGCCCGCTTCCCCTTCCCTGACAAAAAACGCCTGAATTCTAAAACGATTGCAAAATTTTGCTTCCCCGACGCCTTTCCGGCCGCCGGTCTGAATTCGTCGTCACCCCTCCCGGTTCTTCGCCCGCATGCCCCGCTCCATCGCCCGGCGATCCTCCTTGAGCTTGATGTCCTCCCGCTTGTCGTAGAGCTTCTTCCCGCGGCCGACGCCGATCTCCACCTTGACCTTCCCGTTGCGGAAATACATCCGGAGCGGAATCAGGGCGAGGCCCCGCTCCTGGGACTTGCCATAGAGCCGCTTGATTTCCTGCCTGTGCATGAGCAGTTTACGGACGCGCAGCGGGTTGTGGTTCTCCCGGTTGCCGTGTGAATAGGGGCTGATGTGCACATCATAGAGGAAGAGTTCCCCCTCCTTGATGAGGGCGTAGCTGTCCTTGAGATTCGCCCGGCCGTCGCGCAGCGCCTTCACCTCCGTCCCGACGAGGGCGATGCCCGCCTCATAGGTCTCGTCGATGAAATAGTTGATCCTCGCCCGCTTGTTTTGACAGATGGGCTTTTCCCCTGTTTCCTTCTTTGCCACGGTTTTTCCTGTCCTTCCGTTTTCTGCCATCGCGCGGCAGGATCTACCCAACTGCCGTCAAGACGACCCTTCCTCTCCACACATTCCGCGCGTGTTCTCGGGATAAGGATCTCTCCCGGCAGAATCCGTAATCAGCGGTCGCCGAGCTTCACCGGGAGATAATCGGTCTTGACATGCCCCATCGCCATCTTGTCCTCAATCGCACGGAATTCTATCCGACATCGGACATCATATCAAGGAACTTTCACTTCCCCGCGCCGACATTCGCCTTGAAAAACCGCATCCGTTGGTATAATAGAAGCCGCAAGAGCCGCATGATCCGATCCGCGGTGGAACCCCAAGACCCTCTTTTCTGAAAATGATAGCATAAACCGATCCCAAGGAGGCCCTTATGACGAAAATCATCAACATCAACGCCAGGGAGATCCTGGATTCACGAGGCAATCCAACCGTTGAGACGGAGGTGACCCTGCTGTCGGGGATCACCGGACGGGCTTCCGTGCCGTCGGGCGCCTCGACCGGCGAACATGAGATGCTGGAACTCCGGGACGGGGACAAAAAGCGGTACCTCGGAAAGGGCGTCCTGAAGGCCGTGAGCAACGTCCGAGACAAGATCGCACCGGAGATCATCGGGATGGACTGTCAAAACCAGCGGGAGATCGACGCCGAGATGATCGCGCTGGACGGCACGGACAACAAGGGCGCCCTGGGCGCGAACGCGATTCTCAGCGTGTCGCTCGCCTGCGCGAAGGCGGCCGCCGCCGCCCTGGAACTCCCCCTTTACCGGTATATCGGCGGCGTGATCGCCCGCGACATCCCGGTGCCGATGGCCAATATCATCAACGGCGGCCAGCACGCCGACAACAACGTGGACATCCAGGAGTTCATGATCATGCCGGTCGGGGCGGAAACCTTCCGGGAGGGCCTTCGGATGACCGCCGAGGTTTTCCATAACCTGAAGGCGGTTCTTAAGGCCAAGGGGTACAACACGGCCGTTGGAGACGAGGGCGGATTCGCCCCCAACCTCAAATCCAACGAGGAGGCTCTGCTCCTGATCACAACCGCCATCGAAAAGGCCGGTTACGAACCGGGCAGGGACTGCGCGATCGCCATCGACGCCGCGGCCAGCTCCTTCTTTGAGAAGGGAAAATACATCCTGGCCGCCGAAAAGAAGCCGGAGAGGACCGCCGGAGAGATGGTTCAGTATTACGCGGATCTCGTAAAAAAATACCCGATCGTTTCGATCGAGGATGGCCTCGCCGAAGACGACTGGAAGGGGTGGAAACTCCTGACGGAGACCTTGGGCGGAAAGGTGCAGATCGTCGGAGACGACCTGTTCGTGACGAACCGGAAACGGCTGGAAAAGGGTATCGCGCTTGGCGTGGCGAACTCCATCCTGATCAAATTGAATCAGATCGGCACACTGACCGAAACCCTCGATACGATCCAGTGCGCCCGCGAGGCGGGTTACACGACCGTCATCTCGCACCGCTCCGGAGAGACCGAAGACACCTGCATGGCCGACATCGCCGTCGC
>CAKKRN010000270.1:0-2605 GCA_919902745.1 Syntrophaceae bacterium
CAGGATCGTAACCAGCGCGGCGCCTGTCAGGATGCGGCCGCAGAGACGGTGGGTTGCACGGAGGCGCCCCGTCCGTTCCCGGATTTTGAATTGCAGGAGGCCGAGAATGGGCGTTGCGACAGCCGCCGCGATGGACCGCCGTACCGAGGTTTGCGAGTTCACAGCGCAATTTCCATATCCTGGTGCAGGGCGAAGCACTCCAGCGGCCGGCCGGTCGCGATTCTCCGGCAGTCGTCCACCATCCCGTCCACCGCCTCGTCCGTCCGATCCTGGTTGTGGTGGAAGAGGCCGAGACGGGCGACGCCGGCGTCGAGGGCGAGGCGTACGGCGTCCGTGTAGACGGAATGGCCCCAGGTCCGGGTCAGAAGATAATCTTCGGGGAGGTATTCGGCATCGTGAACGAGAAGGTCCGCCTTTTCTGCGAAGGCTCGGTAATCCTCATATTGCAGGCCGCCCGGGTGTCGGTAGGTCAGTTCGTTGTCGGTCAGAAAAACGAAGGATCTCCCCTCTTCCTCGAAACGGTATCCCCGCCCCTGGTTCGGGTGGCTGATCGGAATGGGGGTGATGGTCATGCCGCCGATTTGAATGGTCCTCTGACAGGTTTCCTGATAGCGGATGTCCGCCTCGATGTCCCCAAAATTCACAGGGAAATAGGGGGGGCTCATGACGGATGCTATCATTTCCCTGAAGGAGGACCGCGTAAAGGGACAGCCGGCAAGGTCGATCCGCGTGTCGGTCAGGTAGAGGGGCTTGAAAAAGGGGAACCCCATGACGTGATCCCAGTGGGTGTGGGTAAAGATCATCGTATAATCGTGACGATTCTCGGCCAGAAGACGGTTCCCCAGCCTTCGGATGCCCGTTCCGGCGTCGATGATGACGATGTGGTCGTCTTTCGTCCGGATTTCAACGCAGCACGTGTCTCCTCCGTACCGCTCGTATTCCCTGCCCGAAACCGGAATGGAGCCCCTTGCACCCCAACAGCGGATCAACATATCATTCTCTCCGTTTACAGTTCAGACAATTAGACGGAAATCCTTTTCCAGAAAAATGGACCGGCAGGCATCGACCACGGCGGGGTCGTAAAGGATCCCACGCTGTGAGAGGATCTCTTCCAGCGCCTTCTCCAGCCCCGGCAAAGGCCGGTAGGACCGCGGCGAGGCCATCGCCTCCACCACATCCGCCACCGCCAGCACCCGCGACCCCTGCAGGATCTCTTCTCCCTTCAGACCCAAGGGATATCCCGAACCATCCATCCGTTCATGATGCTGCCAGACGATCCGTGCAACGGGCCACGGGAACTCGCCGTCTTTCAGCATATCGTACCCCGTCTGCGAATGCGTCTTGATCAACTGAAACTCCGATTCCGACAACTTTCCCGGCTTGCACAGGATCTCCGCCGGCAACGAGATTTTTCCGATGTCATGGATGAGGGCCGCCATCCGGATTCCCTCGATCGCTTCTTCGGTAAGCCCCATCTCCGTCGCGATTGCCCGCGCTAGATCCGCCACCCGCTTCTGGTGGCCTGCCGAGTAGGGATCCTTGGCTTCGACGGCCAGGACCAATGTTGTTAACGTCGCCCCCATCGCCCGCCGCAGGTTGATGAGCGTCCGATTCAGATTTTCCTCCGCCTCACGGCGGTCGGTTAGCGACCGCTGAAGAGAGCCGGTTCGCTGCCGCACGGCCATGGTCACTTGCGTCTGATAGCCTGCCGCAAGGCCGATCAGGATGGCGGTCAGGAAGGCAAGCGCAAGCGTGAGCCCTCGGAACTGAAGAAGGGGTCTCTCCACGGCCGCGCTCCATCCCCCGGCAGGAAGGGCCGCCAGTTTCCAGGTTCCGTCCGGCAGATCGACCTGGAAGGAGATGGGGTTTCCCTCCAACGCAGCTTTTTTCCCAAAGAAGAGACGGCCGGAACGGTCCAGCAGGGCGATCTCCAGACCGCTCGGCGGGGAATCCAGGCCCGCCTGGGCGAGGATGGGGGGGAGGTCCAGGACGAGGGAGATCAGTCCCCACAAGTTTTCTTTCGCATAAACGGCCTGCCGTGCGACGAGTCCCAGCCCCTTGGGGCGCAGTGCATAAGGGCCGCTGATCACGATCCGGCGCGAGCGGACGGCGCGCTGGACGTCGGTGCGGATTTGGGGGCGCGGATCGCGGATCAGATCATGTCCGGCGAGGCTTTCGTTGCTTCCAGCCGGGAAGAGAAACTGGGTGATCCCTTCGGGGGCGATGGAGAGGCTGTGGACGCCGCTCTCCCCGCTGAAAAGGCCGGCCGCATAGGCGGCGAATTCCACCGCAGAAATCTCCTGACCAACGCCGACGCGTCCGTCCACGAAGGTCTTGAGCCCCTTCAGGATGGCCAGTCGGCTGTTGATTTCCGTGCCGAGGGATCGACCCTGAACGGCCAGGAATTCGCCGATCTGTGCCCGTTTTTCGGTGAGGAGCTTACCCTGGTACCATAGCCCGGTCCACCACCAGAAAGGCAGCAGCAGGATCAGCGCAAGCAGGGCGGCGATCACGGTCCTGCGCAGGGATTTGTTCTTCAACGGTGACTGGATCATGGGCGTCCCGACAATGAAGGAAGGCGTGTAAAGTCCTCTCCGGTCTGTTC
>CAKKRN010000270.1:2705-3986 GCA_919902745.1 Syntrophaceae bacterium
CGATTGACCGGGCGCTGATCCGGGAGCGGATCGTGAAAGCGGGGTTTGACGTTGCCGGTTGACCAGGCCTTTAAAACGACCGTTTCCGTCGGCGGGATGACTTGCGCAGCCTGCGTCCGCCGTGTGGAGAACGCCCTTCGGGAGGTTCCCGGGGTGACGGAGGTCGCGGTGAACCTCGCAACCGCGCGGGCGACCGTCTCACACAATGCCGGCTGGGCCGGCGTCGAGGCGCTCCGGCAGGTGGTCGCCGATCAGGGGTACGAGTTCCTCGGGATTCCCGATGACGCCCGCGAGGACCCGATCGGCGCGGCCCGCGAGAAGGAGATCAAGGATCTTAAAGCCCGCTTTGCCGTCGGGATCGTCCTTTCCGGCGTCATCTTCCTGGGCTCGATGCAGCACTGGTTCCCGTTTCTGATGGGAATCCCCCGGCAACCGCTGCTGATGGTCCTCTTTTTCCTGACGACGCCGGTTGTCTTCTGGGTCGGGAGCCGGTTCTTCATCGGAGCGATCAAGGCGGCCCGCCAGCGGACGACGGACATGAACACCCTGGTCGCGGTCGGGGCGCTTGCGGCCTGGCTCTACTCGTCGCTCGCGACCTTCTTCCCGCGGTTCTTCGCCGGGGCGGAGATCATGCCCCACGTCTATTACGACGGGGCGGCCTTCATTGTGACCCTGATCATCCTCGGCCGTCTTCTCGAGGCCAGGGCGAAGGGGAAGACCTCCCAGGCGATCCAGCGCCTGATGGGGCTCAAAGCCAAAACCGCGCGTGTCGTACGGGAAGGCGCAGAGACGGATATCCCGATCGAAGGGGTCGTCAAAGGCGATCTCGTCGTCGTCCGGCCCGGGGAGAAGATCCCAACGGACGGCGTCGTCATTTCGGGGAATTCCAGCGTCGACGAGTCGATGCTGACCGGAGAGAGCATGCCGGTCGCCAAGGAGGCGGGGGCAGAGGTCTTCGCGGCGACGATCAACCGGACGGGAAGTTTCACGTTCCGGGCGACGCGGATCGGCGCCGAGACGGCGCTGGCGCAGATCATCCGCCTTGTCGAAGAGGCGCAGGGGTCCAAGGCGCCGATCCAGCGGCTGGCGGACAAGGTCGCCTCCATCTTCGTCCCCGTCGTCTTCGGGATCAGCCTGCTCACCTTCGCGGTCTGGTATTTCCTCGTCCCCGATCCCGTTTTCAGCCGCGCGCTGCTCAATTTCATCTCCGTCCTCGTCATCGCCTGCCCCTGCGCGCTGGGGCTCGCGACCCCCACGGCGGTCATGGTGGGAACGGGGCTC
>CAKKRN010000271.1:0-1338 GCA_919902745.1 Syntrophaceae bacterium
TTTTTTCTGATCACCGGCTTGCTGAATGCCGGTTTTTTTAGTATGTTGGCGCCGTACATCATGATACGTTTTCCATAAGCGGCGATATCGAGGGGTTATGCCTTTCCAGACCTGTCTGACGATCCTGATCTGCCTCATCCTGGGCATCTCCGGCTGCATGAAGGCGGTGGCGCCGAAGCCCGCACCGCCGCCTGCCGAGGTGGTGTCGCCGCCGCAGGTCGAAATGATAGGTCCTTATGATTCTGAAATCCCCGTTGAATACCTCGATCGCCTTCGCCGTATCCCTGTCGCCGCCGATGAGGCCGCTCCGCTGACCCTTCTAACCGTTGCCGACCACTTTGCCGTACGGGGCGAAGTGGACAAGGCCCTCCATTTTCTGGAACGGGCCGCCGACGGGTTCGTCCTCGGAAAGAACCGGAGCGGCGAAGCAACGGCCTGGAGTCGAAAGGTTATTCTGCTGTTCCATTTTAACCGGGAGAAGGAGGCGCTCGGCCTGATCCGGGAGGCCGGGGGAAAATGGAAGGCGCCGCCGCTGACCGCTTTCCCCGCGTATCTGGAGGGCCATCGCGCCCTTCTGCAGGGGGATTTCCCCCGCGCCCTTTCGCTGCTGAACCGGTCGCTCCAGGATAACGCCGCGTTCCCGGAGGATCCTTACCTCCGGATGCTGCGGCGGGATACGGAGCTCGACGCGGGGATCGCCGGAATTCTCTCCGACCGTCTTCCCCGGCTGCTCGCGATCTACGGTGTGAAAGTCGCGCCGGCGACCCGGAACGAGGCCGCCGGCGAAACCCATCTCCGCAATGTCCTTGCGCTGAATCAGGAGCTCCGGCAGACGAAGTTTGAACGGCTTCTTCCCGCGGCCGACTTCCGGAAATCAGAGGCCGATGCGCACAACTTCCTGGGCCTGGAGGCCTGGATGAAGGGGAATCGGGCGGAGGCGCTCCAGCATCTTGTCGCTGCGGGGGAATGGTCGCGGACGGCAGGATTCCCGGCGGCGGAGATCCGCGGCCTGCTGTTCTTAGGCGAACTCGGTCTCCAATGGGAAGATGGAACCGAGGGCCGGCAGGCGGCCGAGCTGCTGTTAGAGAGGGCGGACCGTTACCGGACCTCTCGCTATCGGGTCTGGGCAAGACTCATCCTGGCCCGCTACGAGGCGAGGGAGGGACGGAACCGGGAAGCGATCGGATTGCTCCAGGAGGCGGCCGTCATCATCGAGGCTGAGCGGTCCGGTCTGAAGGCGGACATGCTCGACGAGATATGCCGCCGCCAACGCCGGGCGGTCTATGAATCCCTCGTTGAGCTTCTGGCCGGAGAAGGGATGGTCCGGGAGGCCCTGAC
>CAKKRN010000271.1:1438-3837 GCA_919902745.1 Syntrophaceae bacterium
CCCTGATTGCCGTGCGCGGGGCAGATCCGGTTGCGCTTCAGCGTCTGCTCGACGAGAACACCACCCTTTTTGACTATTTCGCAACGGCGGGCGGCCTGTATGTCTGGGCCATTCAACGGGGGCGGATTCATCAGGAGAGGATTGACCTGCCCCGCGAGGAACTGCGCTCCCTCGTGTTTTCCTTTCTCGCGGCCATCCGCGACCGAAATAAAAGAAAAACGGAAAGTTTGTCCCGCAAGGCCTACGATCTGCTGCTCAAACCGGTCATTCCTTTCGTCTCCGGAGAGAGGATCGGTTTTATTCCCGACGATGCGCTCGTCTATCTTCCTTTTGCGGCGATGAACTATCGGGGAAAGTTCCTCGCCGAAGGCTTTTCCATCTTCCAGCTTCCCGCAGCCGACCTGTTCGGCAGAGCCATGGGGGGAAAGGGCGCTCAGGGTTTGCGCATCCTGGCGTTCGGGAACCCCGATCTGGAAAATGGGGCGCTGGATCTCCATCATGCCCCGCGGGAGCTGGAGCAGATCCGGAAGCGGATCGGCGGCGCGACCGTTCTGCTCGGCCGGAATGCGTCGGAGGCGAAGGCGGGGGAGATGCCGGCGGGTTACGACATCCTCCATTTTGCCGTCCGGGGGCAGTTTTTTTCGGAAGAGACCTTGAATTCGGGCCTGCTGCTGACACCGGGCGCAGGCCAGGATGGCCGGCTGACAATCCGTGAAATCTTCGGCCTCCGGTTTCAGGGAAAGGGCATTGTACTGAGCGGCTGTGATCCGCTGCCGGAGGAGGATCCGGAGGGAAGGGGATTGCTCGCCCTGCAGCGGGCGTTTCTGAACACGGGAAGCCCCGCGGTGATTTCCACGCTGTGGCTTAGTGACGACAAGGCGGCAGCCCATTTTATGGAACTGTTCTACCGGCAACTGGACCGGAAGGAATCCTTTGCCGATGCGCTCAGGGCGGCGCAGGTCCGTCTGCTCCGCGAGGGCCAGTCGCCGTATGTCTGGGCGGCGTTTGTGCTGACCGGGGGATACTGATGATGGCTTCGGATCTTGAATCCCGGCCGGCGGCGGGCAGGCAAAGTTGAGAAAGGAAAATCATGGATAGCGACAATGTACTGGTTACAGGGGGCTGCGGTTTCATCGGGAGCAACT
Organism: Syntrophaceae bacterium; assembly: GCA_919902745.1. GTDB lineage: Bacteria > Desulfobacterota > Syntrophia > Syntrophales > UBA5619 > UBA5619. The sequence continues at coordinate 2,584 of CAKKRN010000271.1, forward strand.
TCATCCGCCTTCTGCTGGCAGGGGCTGATTTCCACGGCAGGATCGTCAATCTGGACAGCCTGACCTATGCGGGGAATCCGGAGAATCTCCACGGGATCGCGGAGGCATATCCGGGGCGGTACCTCTTCGAAAAAGCGGATATCTGCGATCCGTCCGCACTGCAGGCCATCTTTGCTCAATATCGGATCGATACCGTCTGCCATTTTGCCGCCGAGTCGCATGTGGACCGCTCCATCAAGCGGCCGGACAGCTTCATCCGGACCAACATCATGGGAACGTTCAATCTTCTCGAGGCATCCAGGACCGCCGGCGGTTTCCGGCTTTTTCATCACATCAGCACCGATGAGGTCTACGGCAGTCTGGGTTCGGAGGGGTATTTCACCGAGGAGACGCCCTACCGTCCGAACAGCCCCTACTCCGCCTCCAAGGCATCTTCCGATCATCTCGTCCGCGCTTACCATGAAACCTACGGCCTGCCGACGACGATCTCCAACTGCTCGAACAACTACGGCCCCTATCAGTTTCCCGAAAAACTGATCCCGCTGATCGTCCTCAACGCGTTGGAGGAAAAGCCCCTCCCCGTTTACGGGGACGGACGGAATGTGCGGGACTGGCTCTACGTCACGGACCACTGCGAGGCGATCCGGACGATCATGGAAAAGGGACGGCGCGGGGAGACCTACAACATCGGCGGCCATGCGGAGATGGAAAACATTGCCATCGTGGAGATGATCTGCGATCTCGTGGACGAGCTGGCGCCGGCGGCGGGCTCCCGGCGGCGTCTGATCACCTATGTTGCGGACCGGCCCGGCCACGACCGCCGTTACGCAATCGATTTTTCGAAGTTGCACGGAGAGCTGGGCTGGTCTCCCGCGGAATCCTTCGCCTCCGGCCTCCGGAAGACCGTCCGGTGGTATCTCGAAAATAGGGCCTGGAGCGACCGGATCCGCAGCGGCGCGTATCAGTCCTGGATCCGGGAACAATATGGAGAGCAGCCGGACTGTTCTTCTGAGGAGTGACAATCCTTGAATGCGGGATTAATATTGACGACCTCGTAATAAGTCTTAAAAGTCGTGAAAATGGGGCGGCTTCGTAAAAAGGCCGCAGGCAAGGCGCGCGAATCCTGAGGAATGAGGCGTACTTTTGTACGCCGCAATGACGAAGGATGAAGCGCAACGCAGCATCCGGACTTTTTACGTAGCCGTCAATATTGGGGGCGATGGCAGATTGGACGGTGGATGATCCATATTGTGT
>CAKKRN010000272.1 GCA_919902745.1 Syntrophaceae bacterium
TCAACCGTTTTTTCCAGGCCGACCGTCTTGTAGTCCCTGACGAAAAGGAAGAGCAGCGCAATGATCAAACCGGGCAGCGCGACGATCCCGAAGGCGTGACGCCATCCCCAACGGGAGGCGATGGCCCCGCCGATGACGATTCCCGCCGCCATTCCAAGGGGAATCGAGGCATTCCAGATTCCCACCATGAAGGCCCGCCTTTTTTCGGGGAAGAGGGCGGAAATCATCGCGGTCCCCCCCGGCGCATAGCCGGCTTCCCCGATCCCGATGGCAGCCCTGGCCGCAAAGAGCTGGCCGAAATTTCTGGTGAAGGCGCAGGCCACCGTGGCCATGCTCCACAAAACAGCCATGATGCCGATGCTCTTTTTTCGGCTCCAACGGTCAATTAGGATGGAAATGGGGAAGGAGAAGAGGATAATGGCCCAGTATACGGCGGAAACCATGGCCCCGCATTGGGCGTCGGTCAGCCCCCAGTCGGCTTTCAAAAAGGGGAAGAGGGAAACGACGACCATTCGGTCGATGTAGTCAAAAAAATAGAGCAACCAGAGCAACAGGAACACATAATGTGTGTAGGCCTTGGAAAAGAGGTATCCTTCGGGAGGGGGTTGTTTCGCCATCTCAAAATCTCCTTTTCTCGTCCTTCTTTCGCGGCGTCGGTTAAAATTCTTCTCCAATCCGGAGCATCACCTTCAATGCCTTTCCGGGATGGATGCGCTCCTGATAAACCCTGGGCAACTCTTCCAGGGAGATCAGGTCCGAGATGAGCGGCCGGGCGTCGATCTTTCCCTCGGCCATCCATTTCAGGCATTCGATATTTTCCTTATGCGTGTTGGAATAGGATCCGGTAAAGCGGATCTCTTTGAAATTCATGGTCATCGGTTGAGGGAGCGTTACACCCCTGAAGAGGATGCCGATCATGCAGATGGCGCCGCCCTTGGCCGCCATTTCCATGGCAAGGGGGATATTTTCCGCCACACCAGAGCACTCCAGAATCGTTTCAAAACCGATCCCCCCGGTCCATTCCTGACCCTTCCGTCTGATATCCTCGGTGAGGGGATCGATCACCATATCGGCGCCGAACTGCTCACCCAGCGCCCTTTTTTCTCTCACGGGTTCAGAGAGAAAAATTAGAGAAAACCCGAGGAGCTTCAACAGCCTTACCGCAGCCAGTCCGATCGCCCCCCCGCCCATCACGAGCACGGAGCCTCCTTCGCTGCCCGACAAGGTAATGCCGTGCAGCGCGGAGGCAAAGGTTTCGGCCAAAGCGGCGTTTCGGGAATCGACGCCCGCAGGAATCGGAATGACCATTTGCGGATAGACCGTCACGTATTCGGCAAAGGCGCCGGGCAGATCACCGATCCCGATCGTTCGTCGATATTCGCCGCAGAGATGGGGCCTGCCCATCCGGCATTCGCGGCAGCGGCCGCAAAACGTGGGTCGAACGATGACCCGCGCTCCCTCCCGAATACCTTCCGTTTTCCTGTCGAAGTCCGCTACGGTACCGCTGACCTCATGGCCAAGGATCGTACCATCTGCAAGCAGCCCGCTCTCAATCAGGGAGTGGTCCGACCCACAGAAACCGGTATCCGACACCTTGACCAGCACGTCGTGCTCCCCGGCTTCGGGAACAGGAATCTCCTCCATCACCAATCCGCCTGATCGGCGGTAGCAAACAGCCTTCATACCGTTTATTCCCTCAGGCGATAGCGGTCATTTGGATAACCGCATCTGCATCACGAGAGCCACTAGATGTGTTTGAGAACTTATTTTTATGTGAGTTTCGGCATTCATGGGGAGAGGACGCCGCAGACGCCTCCCCCCGCGAATGCAGGGGGACTTTTTACGAATTCGTCTGTTTTGGAGCAGATGGCCGGGAAATTAGGGGCGGCCGCTTTCCCTCGGTCAGAGAGACTACCGCTCCCGCAACTCGACCTCCAACCCCCTGGAACGCATCCGCTCCAATAGTTTCGTGGCGTCCTCGGTGTTGACGTGGAGGATGAATTCATGCTGTCCGCCCCTACGGCTGCTCATGTAGGCGGCGTTGAGCACCTCCAGTTCCAGATCCATCGCGCACTGGAGCGCCTGGGTGATCTGGGAGAGGTCGGCGCATTGGCGTACGATCAGCCGCGATCCCTTCTCTCCTATCCCCAGGATCGGGTTGAGGAGGAGATAAAAGAAATCGTTGGTGGTGAGGATCCCCACCACCTGACCGTTCTCCATCACCGGCAGGCATCCCACCCGCTTTTCCTGGGCGAGGCGCACGGCGTTTTCGACCGTCATCTCGGGACTGACGACGGTCACTTCCTTATTCATGATCTCCGCCACGGTCAGCTTGGCGAAAAGGTAGTGCATCTCGTGGAGGCTCAGGCTCGTCGCCATGGAGGGCGAGGAGCGGAGCACCCGGTCCTTGGTGACGATCCCCAGAAGCTTTCCTCCGTCGACCACCGGAAGCCGTTCGATCTTCCGCTCCTTCATGATCTTGGCCGCCTCCAGGACCGGCATGGTGCTGGGGATGGTCAATACGGGGCTTGTCATGATGTGCTTTACGCGCATGGGGTCCTCCTGTCGTCCGATTAAGGGTGTTCGATCCGATTAGAACTCACTTCCATATGGTCTGAGATTAAGAGAAGCCTTCATGTATGTCAAGGAGATTTAATATGCCCCGTGCCGATTATTACATATTTATCACCACTCCCTTTAAAACTTTCTGGGTTGGTTCCGAATACCATATCTCGATAAAGTCAAGTATTGAGTCCTCTTCGCTCCTGCCAAAACAGTCTGCTGCCGGTCTGCGCAGCAGGTTTTTCAAGGTTTTAAATGCATCGGAATTTTTCTGCGAGAACCCTTCCGCTATTTTTTTTGCCTCGGCCATAAGCGTCTCTTCCGCTGTAACGCTGTCCACCAATCCGATGCGAAGTGCGTCTTCCGCCGTATACATGGCTCCCGTCAAAAGCACCTTCTCCGCGTTGCGCTCGCCGACGGCGGATTTCAACATTCCAACACACCCGGCAAAAATGGCTGCGCCTATATTCAGTTCGTTGAGGGCTATCTTGGCCTTGCCGGTGACCATAATGCGGAAGTCACACGTCAGCGCAAGTATGCACCCGCCTGCCGTTGCATGCCCGTTAATCGCACCGATTACGGGCTTTGGAAAAAGGAACATTTGCGTGTACATTGCGCAGAATTTTTTCAGGTACCGAGCGAAATCGTTTTTTGAATAGTTTAATAATTCCGGGATATCGAAACCAAAGGAGAAGAATTTTCCGTCGCCGGTCAGTATGACGGCTTTTGTATCTGCGTCTACGGCAAGCTCATTAAAGACCGCGCCCAGTTCATCGACAAACGCCTCGTTGATGGCGTTTACCTTGCCCCTGCTCATGGTAACCGTTGCGATGCCGCTTTCCTTCGAAATTTTAATAAAATTCATAAAAAGCCTCCTCTATGCCCGTAAAGCACATTCGACGTCCGTGGTCTCTCAAGATCCGGCCCGTTGACCTTCCGTTGTGGACTTTTCCAGGATGTCCTTGATGAAGGCGTTCAAGGTTTTCCCCTCATTCATGGCATTGCTTACAAGGCGCTTGTGGAGCTCGGGATCAAGGCGAAGATTGAAGGAGCCCTTGAAGGGTTTTTCAGGTTGCTTGCCCGTTTCTTTACAGAATTCAAGATAATCGTCAACGGCTTCCTCGAAAGCCGTTCGCAGCGAAAAAACGTCCGTTCCCTCGTAGCTTACAAGGGCGCGAATGAACTCCACTTTTCCGTAGAAAACCTTATCGTCATCATTGTAATGGACAGACCCGAAATAGCCATTGTATTCCATCGTGTCTTTCATAAGAGATCCCCCCTCTTCAAAATTTCTTCTACCTGTTCAATCTGGTATCGCTTCAATGTCGGCGCGGGGTGTGGCCGATGCAGGATGATCGGATCTGATGTCCGATGGTCGAAACGAACGCGCGATCCTCCGGTTTTCCCTGCCTTGACCATGGTATATCCGAAACCTATCAGCAGAGCCGTCATTTCATCCCATGTGAAGTCAACGGGATGCGTGAGAAATCGCTTTACCAGTTTGTCATGCTTGCTCATGAATGCCCCTTTGATTAGCAGGATAGCAGAGGCCCGCAGAAAAGGCAATCAGAATAACTAAAATTAGTTGCAAATTTCCCTTGATAGAGGTTCGTTAAGTTCTATTTTCAACAGAATTTTTTCAACAGCTTTCCGGATTTCCGTTGACAGTGATGACGATTTCTCTTATCTTGTCGAAAACACAAGCATCAATGATACAAATTGGACCGCTTGTCCGGGACGGAATAGGGATGCCGAGGGGATGAACTCTTTTGCGGAATACCTCAGGGAGGTCAGGAAGAGCCTTGAGAAAGGCGACTCCACGGAACACACGCACCGCACCGCCTT
>CAKKRN010000273.1 GCA_919902745.1 Syntrophaceae bacterium
TGGAGATTCCGGCCCAAACCGGCCACCGATTCCGATTCAAATCGGCCACCCATTCCGGAGCAAAACGGCCACCTGTTCCGATCCAAATCGGCCGGGCATTCCGGAGCAAATCGGCCCCCCCTTTGAAGGGTGAAGTGACGCTGGATAATTAAACCCAAAGCCGTTATAGCTTCTGAAAAAAAAGGAGGCTTATGATGGCTAATAGGAGATTATCCATGCGCAAAATAAATGAAGTATTGAGACTGAACTGGGAGAAAGGGTTCTCCGCACGCCAGATTGCCAAGAGTTGTGATATTGCTCGGAGCACCGTCAAAGATTATCTGGATCGAGCACAACTCAAGGGGCTTACCTGGCCTCTGTCCGACGATCTTGACGATGCCGCCGTGGAACGTCTGTTGTTTCCTCCTGCCGCACATATAGACACAGATAAGCGGGTTATGCCTTCCATGGAGTATCTTCACCAGGAACTGAAAAAGAAAAGGGTTACCCTCCAGCTTCTCTGGTCTGAATACAAGAAAGCAAATCCCGATGGATATCAATACAGCCAGTTCTGCGAGCGTTATCGCCAGTGGACAGGGAAATTGGATGTTTGCCTTCGACAGACCTACCGGGCCGGGGAAAAACTTTTCGTTGACTATGCCGGCCAGACCATCCCGGTAACCGATTCTCTTTCCGGTAAAACCAGAGAGGCATATCTATTTGTCGCCACCTTGGGCGCCAGTAATTACACATTTGCCTGGGCCAGTTTCTCTCAGGATCTCCCCTCCTGGATCAGCGCCCATGTTCGCGCCCTGGAGTTTTTTGGAGCCGTTCCGGAGATCGTCACGCCCGATAATTTGTTATCGGGCGTGACCAAGCCCTGCTATTATGAACCGGACATCAATCCTACGTATCTGGACTTTTCCCTCCACTACGGGACGGTGATTATCCCGGCGCGGGTCAAAAAACCGAAAGACAAGGCGAAGGTTGAGACAGCGGTAAAAATAGTCGAGATGTGGATATTGGCCGCCCTGAGAAACCATACCTTCTTCAGCCTAGAAGAGCTCAACAAGGCCGTTGCGGAAAAACTTGTCGAGTTCAATGACCGCAAGTTTAAAAAGATGGACGGTTGCCGGAGAGTCCTCTTCGAGACCATCGAGAAACCGGCGATGAAACCGCTTCCCCTCCAAGCCTATGAATATGCCGAGTGGAAGAAGGCGACGGTCAACATCGACTATCACATTACCGCGGATGATCATTACTACAGCGTTCCCTATCAGCTTTTCAAAGAGCGGGTCGATGTCCGTCTGACGGCCACCACGATAGAAGTGCTGTTCAAAAACAACCGGGTCGCCAGCCATGCCCGGAGCTACGAAAAATGGAAGCATACGACCTTGCCGGAACATATGCCCAAGTCCCACCAGAAATATCTGGAATGGACTCCCTCCAGGATCATCGCCTGGGCCGGCAAAAATGGCCCCCATACCGAAACCCTGATCTCCCGGATTATCGAAAGTCGGCGTCATCCGGAGCAGGGTTTCCGCTCCTGCCTGGGGGTCATGAGACTGGCCAAACATTACTCAGCCGAACGTCTCGAAGCCGCTTGTGCACGCGCGCTTACCTTGAACGCATGTTCCTACAAATACATAAAATCCATTCTGGAAAAGGGCCTCGACAAGCAGCCCCTTCTACCGGCGGTCGATTCTGTAAAGCCGGTTTTGCATTATAATCTCCGGGGCAAAGAGTATTACCGGCAGCAGCAGGGGGTGGTCCATGCTTAATCAACAGACCATCGAGAAACTCCACGCCCTGAAACTCCCCGGCATGGCCGAGGCGCTTAAAGACCAATTGCCGCAACCGGACATACAAAGACTCTCTTTTGAAGAACGTTTCGGACTCATCGTCGACCGCCAGTGGGACTGGAAGGAAAACAACCGTTTGCAGCGCTATCTCAAAGAGGCTAAACTGAAACTCAATGCCTGCGTCGAAGACATCGATTATCAAACACCCAGAGGAATCGATCAATCCGTCATCATGCGTTTGATCTCCTGCGATTGGATCCGGCATCACCAGAACATCATCATTACCGGCCCCACCGGCGCGGGTAAAACATTTTTAGCGTGCGCCCTGGCCAACAAGGCCTGCCGGGAAGGATACCGGACCCTTTACATCCGCAGCCCCAAGCTCTACTATGAGCTCGCCGTTTCCAGAGGGGACGGCAGCTATGGGAAAATGATCAACAAGCTTGCCAAAACCCAAATCCTGCTTCTCGATGATCTGGGGCTCGCCCCCATGACGGATTCAGAAAGAAGAGACCTTTTGGAGGTCATTGAAGACCGGCATGGAAGCGGATCAACAATCATCACCAGTCAACTGCCGATTGAGAACTGGCATGAGCATATCGGGGATCCTACCATCGCCGACGCCATCCTTGACCGCCTGATCCATAGCGCCCATAAAATAAATCTGAAAGGAGGCTCCATGAGGAAAAAACATTCCAGCTTGACCTGACGATGCGGACTATGAGAAAGAACAAAAACCAGCGTCGCTTCGCTCCGATTTAGGTGGCCGATTTGGATCGGAACCACCGGCCGTTTTCAGTCGGAACAGGTGGCCGTTTTGAACCGGAACAGCCGGCCGATTTCGCCGGAATCACCAA
>CAKKRN010000274.1 GCA_919902745.1 Syntrophaceae bacterium
CTTCTTACTCCTTTCCCCAGGGGATTAAAAGACCCTTTTCGTCGAATTTCCAGTCGATCTCGTGAAGTTTTTCGAGACGCGCCTCCGGTAGGCACCCGGCAAACGCAGCCGGGGAGAGGGCGAGCTCTTCCAACTGATTTGTATTTCTGATCCAGGCGATCCGGAGCCGATCCTCGTGGACGAGCGGGATGGAATGGACGGCATATCAATCCTCCAGTATGGCGCCTTTGTCCGCCTGCGCCGCGTGACGGCAGTAGAGGCCGAGAAAACCGGTATCGATCGGCGCCGGCCGCTGCGGAATGGCCTTCAGGCGGGCGGCGATCTCCTCGTCCGAAAGCAGCAGGTTCAGCTTCTTGTGGGGAATGTCGATTTCGATCTGATCACCGTCGCGTACCGCCGCGATCGGTCCGCCCACCTGGGCCTCCGGCGCGACGTGGCCGATGCAGAAACCGCGCGTGGCGCCGGAGTATCGTCCATCGGTGACCATGGCGACGCTGTCACCCAGCCCCATGCCGATCAGGATGCCCGCGGGAATCGACATCTCCCTCATTCCGGGCCCGCCGCGCGGCCCTTCGTAACGGATTACGAGGATGTCCCCGGGACGGATCGACTTGCCCATGATCTGCTTCATCACATCTTCCTCGGAGTCGAAGGTCTTGGCCGTTCCCACAAGGCGCGGCTTGACGCTCCGGATGCCGCTGACCTTTACGACCGCTCCGTCCGGCGCGAGGTTGCCGCGAAGGATGACGATGCCGCCCTGCGGCTGCAGAGGGTTTCCCAGCGTCCGGATGATCTCCCGGTCTTTCACCGCTCCGAAATAGCTTTCAATCGTTTTACCCGTGACCGTCATGACCTCCTGATTGAGGAGGGTTTTCAGTTCCCCGAGGACGGCGCCCACGCCTCCGGCCCTGAAGAAATCCCATAATGTATATTTGCTGGAAGGCTTGAATGTGGCGATGCAAGGGGTCTCGGTGGAGATTTCGTCGATCTCCTTCAGTGTGAGTTCAAAACCCGCTTCCCGGGCGATGGCCGGAAGGTGAAGGAGGGCGTTTGTCGAACCGCCGATCGCCATCAGAAAACGGACGGCGTTCAGCAGATTCCCCCGGGTCAGGATGGCGCGGGGGAGGGCCTTTTCCCGGACCAGGGCGACGGCCCTTTCACCGGTAAGCTTGGCCTGGCGTCTCTTTGCGGCGTAGACGGCCGGGGTGGTTGCGGTGCCCGGGAGGCTCATCCCCAGGGCCTCGATGATGCAGCCCATCGTATTTCCCGTTCCCATCATGCCGCAGACGCCGGCGGTGGCGCAGGTATCATCCTCAATCGCCTCGAACTCTTCCGCGTCGATCTTTTCATCCTTGAGGGCCCCCATCGCCTCCTTGATGTCGCACATGACGAGTTGTTCGCCATTCCGGACATGGGAGAGCATCGGCCCCGGGGGAAGGAAGATGGTCGGGATGTTGAGGCGCGCCGCCGCCATGAGCATTCCCCCAGGCGATTTGTCGCAGGAGGGGATGAGGACAAGGCCGTCGAAACCGCCCGCCCCGACCATGACTTCGATCTCCGCCGCCACGACCTCACGGCTGGGGAGGACGTAATGCATCCCGTTCCCTTGGGCGATGGCGTCGCAGACTGCAATCGTATGAAATTCTACCGGCGTGCCCCCGGCGGACCAGATCCCCGCCTTGACGAACTGGGCAAATTCCTTGTTGAGATAGCTGCCCGGGTGCATCTCCGACCAGGAACTGACGACGCCGATCACCGGCTTTTTCAGTTCATCGCGATGATATCCCACCGATTTGAACATCGACCGGGGGTAGGCGCCGGTGATCCCTGCAAAGAGTTCGGCCGAGCTCCTGATCTTCTTTTCCATACTTACTTTTCCTGCCTTTCAACGCGCACCCGAATGGGTGACTATTTTCATCCCTGCTCTCTAATCCGAGCCCGGCCCCCTTGTCAAGATCTATCCCCGCTCGTAAATCCGATTTTCCGGACTTAGGGTCTGCAACGGAATAACTATTACATTCATGCATCTCATATTCAGGTCATCTTTGCCCGATC
>CAKKRN010000275.1 GCA_919902745.1 Syntrophaceae bacterium
CCCCCTTTGTCTTCTGCAATCAACGTTGGTTTGACTGGATGCTCGTGACTGCTTTCGTCGTTTTGATTATAGATCTGCTCGATCTGAATATCGTAGTGGATTTCCAGTTCCCGGGTCGCCCTCTCCGCGTCCCGCTCGACGATCGCCTTGAGGATCCGGTCATGGATGTCGAGCATCAGTTCGATCCGGGAGGGGTCCTTGAGGAAGTAGTCGCGGCGCATGTTGATCCAGAGGGGCTGGATGGTCATGTCGAGGAGCTTTTCCGTGATCCCTTCGATGATGCGGTTCTTCGTGGCCCGGGCGATAGCCAGATGAAACTCCTTCCCATAGCGCAGGTACTCTTCAAGATCCCCCCGGCGGCCGCGCGCGCACTTCTCGTCCCAGGCCTCCTTGAGGGCGACGAGATCGGCCTCCGTCGCCACCTTGATGGCCAACTGCGCCGCACCGATCTCCATGGCCCTGCGGGCCTGCATGTTTTCGTATGGGCTGTCGCATTCCTCCAAGACGGTCAGGGCCTGGCGCGTAAGGTCTTCGGTGGCCGAAGGGAAGCAGACGTAGGTGCCGTCGCCGGGACGGCTTTCGAGGAGACCGACGATCTGCAGGGCGCTGATCGCCTCCCGCAGCGACGGACGGCTCACCCCCATCTGCTCGGCGATGATCCGTTCCGAAGGCAGTTTGCTCCCCGCCGTGTACCCTCCGGAATTGATCATCCGCAGGATCTGGTCGGCAATGAATGAACTCTTCTTCTTGAACCTGGTTTGGGCTACCTTTTCAAAAGTCATCCGTTCCCTCGAATTGGTAAGACCGGTAAGACCGGATAGCGGAAGCTATGCCAGTGGAGGGGTGAAGTCAAGAGAAAAATGCATCCGGAGATCGCAACGACCGCCCCGGCGCCGTTTCCGAATCAGAGAGCGGGCGGGAGCTTAACGAGGTGGATCAGTGGTTTCGATTCAGGGTCATGAGGATCGATGTCGGATCACTCCGGTCGCGCAACGGGGTTGCTTTCGTCGAGGCGCGCCTGCCAGGACGACAGCGCGGCAAGCGCGCGCCGGGCGTAACAGAGACCCCTCTCTTTCTTCCGGATGCGGCCGGGTAGCGGCGGGAAGAGGCCGAAGGTCACGTTCATCGGTTGAAAAGGTTTCCGGTCGGCGTTGTTGATGTGACCGACGAGCGCGCCCAAGGCCGTTTCGCGCGGCGGCGGGATCATCTCCCGGCCGGACAGATAGCGGGAGGCGTTCAGACCGGCCAGCAGGCCCATGGCCGTGGATTCCACATACCCCTCCACGCCGGTGATCTGTCCGGCAAAGAAGAGCCGCAGAAGCGACCGGAGCTGCAGGTTTGCCGTCAGCAGCGTCGGGGCGTTCAGAAAGGTGTTCCGATGGACGCTCCCATAGCGGACGAATTCCGCGTTTTCCAGACCGGGGATCATCCGGAAGATCCGGCGCTGTTCCGGCCAGGCCAGTTTCGTCTGAAACCCCACCATGTTGTAGAGGATTCCCTCCCGGTCCTCCCGCCGGAGCTGGACGACGGCATGGGGCTGTCCGCCCGTCCGCGGGTCGATCAGGCCGACCGGTTTCATCGGGCCGTAGGCGAGGGTGTCGATCCCCCGCCGGGCGATCACCTCGATCGGGAGACATCCCTCGAAGCATTTGATCTCCTCGAAGGCGCGGAGGGGGACCTCTTCCGCCCGGGTGAGTTCTCTCCAGAAGGTCTCGTAGGTTTCCCGGTCCATCGGGCAGTTCAGGTAGTCCGCCTCGCCGTGCCCATAACGGGATGCCGCGAAGACCCGATGGAGATCGATGGATTCCCCCTCGACGATCGGAGAGATCGCGTCGTAGAAGTAGAGGTAATCCGCGCCGGTCAATGTTGCAATGGCGCGGGCAAGGGCGTCGGAGGTAAGCGGGCCGGAGGCGATGATCGCGATTCCCTCCACGGGAATTTCCGTGACTTCGCCGCGGATCAGCTCCAACCCGGGCTCTGCGGCGAGCCTCTCTTCAATGAAGAGGGAGAAGGCGTTCCGGTCGACGGCGAGCGCCTTTCCGGCCGGGACGGCCGTGGCGTCGGCCGCCGCAAGGATCAGGGAATCGAGCCGCCGCATCTCCTCCTTCAGGAGTCCGACGGCGTTTTCCAGCGCGCCCGAACGGAGCGAGTTGCTGCAGACGAGCTCGGCGAGGTGAGGGGATTTGTGGGCCGGAGAAAAACGTTCGGGTTTCATCTCGCAAAGCCGCACACGGCGGCCGCGACGGAGGAGCTGCCAGGCCGCCTCGCAGCCGGCGAGCCCCCCGCCGATGATGGTGACCGGGGCGTCCAGCGTTGCCATATTCACGATGATCTCCCCGCCGCCGATCAGGATGGCTGCGCCGTCTCGTCTTCGGGCGACCCCTTTGCCGGCGCCTTGTATTTCATGATGTTGCGGCACCCCGGATAGCCGGTGCAGCCGAGAAATTTCCCGTAGCGGCCCTGCTTCACGGCCATCGGCTTCCCGCACTTGTCGCAGAGGGTGTCCGTCAGTTCAACCGGGGCGGCCGGAGCGCCGGCCTGTGCGCCCTTGGGCGTCCGGACGATGTTCTTGCACTCGGGGTAGCCGGAACAGCCGAGGAAGGTCCCGAAACGGCCCCTCTTGACGGCCATCGGTTTCCCGCATTTCTCGCAGACGGCGTCGCTCTCTTTTCCCCCTGCCGGGGCGGCGACCGGCGCCCCATCCGGACCGACGTTGATCGTATGCTTGCATTCCGGGTAGCCGGTGCAGCCGAGGAACTTCCCGAAGCGGCCCTGGCGGGCGGACATCGGCTTGCCGCAGAGGGGGCAGGGGATATCCGTGGTCTGTTTCTCCTCCGGCTGGATTTCCCCCTTCTCGCCCTGCGTGAAATTCATCGTATTCTTGCACGCGGGATAGTTCGTACAGGCGAGAAACCGGCCGTTCTTTCCCCACTTGATGACCATCGGTTTGCCGCACTTCTCGCAGACGAGGTCAGTGGGAGTCTCCTCCTGTTTCACGTTGCGCATCGTGGCCTTCGCCTTTCTCAACTCCTCCGCAAAGGGGAGGTAGAAGCCGTTCAGGGTGTCGAGGCGTTTGACCTTTCCCTCCTCGATCTGGTCAAGCTGCGTCTCCAGCGATGCGGTGAAGGCCGCGTCGAGGATTCGGGGGAAATTCTTGACGAGGAGATCCGTCACGAGGATGCCCAGGTCGGTCGGGATGAACTTCCCTTTTTCCAGCCGGACGTATTCCCGGTCCTGAATGGTGCTGATGATCGTCGCGTAGGTGCTGGGGCGGCCGATGCCGTTCTCTTCCAGCTCGCGGACGAGGGAGGCCTCGGAGAAGCGTGGCGGCGGCTGCGTGAATTTCTGCTCCGGATTGAGGGATATGAGTTTCAGGACTTCCCCCTCTCGGACGGCAGGCAGGAGCTTGCCGAAGCCGTTTTCATCGCCGTTGTCCTCTTTGCCCTCCGTGTAGACGACGGTGAATCCGGGAAACCTCATCACCGAGCCCTGCACACGGAAAAGGCAGTTGGCGGCGGCGATGTCGACTGTGGTCTGGTCGAGAACGGCCGGGTTCATCTGGCAGGCCAGAAAACGGTTCCAGATGAGCTGGTAGAGGCGGAACTGGTCGGGCGTGAGGAACGCCTTGATCTGCTGGGGCGACCGACGGACCTCCGTCGGCCGGATCGCTTCGTGGGCGTCCTGGGCGGAACCCGAGACCTTGAAAACACGGGCCTTGGGAGGCAGGTACGGTGCGTCGTACTGGGAATGGATGTACTCCCGCGCCTCGTTGAGCGCCTCGGCGGCGATGCGGACGGAGTCGGTCCTCATGTAGGTGATGAGGCCGACGGATCCCTCCGCGCCCAGCTCGATTCCCTCGTAGAGCTTCTGGGCGGTCATCATGGTCTTTTTTGCCGAAAAATGGAGCCAGCGGGAGGCCTCCTGCTGGAGCTTGCTCGTCGTGAAAGGGGCAGGCGGCTGACGTTTGACCTCCTTCTTCTCGACGGATGAAATGGTGAACGGCGCATCCTTCAGCGAGGCCACGACCTCGGCGGAGCGGCTTCCATCGCCGACCTTCGCCTTTTTGCCGTCGATCTTGAAGAGTTTCGCCTCGAAAGGGGGCGGATTCGTCCCTTCCAGCAGTGCGGTGATGTTCCAGTATTCCTCGGGGACGAATTTCCGGATCTCCGCCTCCCGGTCGCAGATGATCCGGACGGCGACGGACTGCACCCTTCCGGCGCTCAGTCCCCGCTTCACCTTTTCCCAGAGGAGAGGGCTGATCTGATAGCCGACGAGGCGGTCGAGTATCCGCCGGGTCTGCTGTGCCTCATAAAGGTTGAAATCCAGGTCGCGGGGGTGGGCGAGCGCGTCGAGGATGGTCTCCCGCGTGAGGTCGTTGAACAGGACGCGCCGGACCAGTTTCTTCTTTCCGATCTCCTCGGCGACATGCCAGGCGATCGCCTCGCCTTCGCGGTCCGGGTCCGGGGCGAGGAGGATCTGATCCGCACGCGCCGCCGCCTTCTTCAGATCGGCGATCACCTTCTTCTTGCTCTCCATAACCAGGTAGGTGGGCTCGAACCCCTTTTCGGTATCGATCCCGAGGCTGTTCTTCGGAAGATCCTTGACGTGGCCGACGGAGGCCCGGACTTCGAAGTCCGGGCCGAGGTATTTGCTGATGGTTTTCACCTTGGTGGGTGATTCTACAACAATCAGTGATTTCAAATCGATGACTCCTTGCGTAAAAATTGTTTGCCCGGCATCTGCCGGATGAGGCCGCCAAGCTCCAAAATAAGCAGGGCGTTGAGGACCTCCTGGGCCTTGAGGCCGGAGGATGCAATCAATGTGTCGATATCCACCGGTCGGGACGGGATCAGGGACAACAACTTTTTTTCTTGATCCCCAAGGCCGGCGACATCACCACCCAAAGCGGGCGCGGGGGCCGATTCCCGGTCGGGCTCAAACGCCTCGGGCCGGAAAGTCGGCGATGGTCCAGCGGAAACAGATGGGGGTTTTCCCGCCTGGGGAAGGATCTCTTCGAGGATATCATCCACGTTTTCGATCAGCATGGCCCCCTGTTTGATCAGGCGGTGCGTCCCCCGCGAGCCGGCGGCGCCGATCTCCCCTGGAACGGCAAAGACCGAGCGTCCCTGCTCGGCGGCAATTCGCGCCGTGATCAAAGAGCCGCTCTTCTCGCCGGCTTCCACGATGACGACCCCGAGGGAGATCCCGCTGATGAGCCGGTTCCGCGACGGGAAATTGGGTGCGTTGGGCGGCGTGCCAAACGGAAATTCCGTGACCAGGGCGCCGTGGATCGCGACGGCCGCTGCCAGTTCCTTGTTTTCCGGCGGATAGACGATGTCGAGACCGCAGCCTAATACGGCGATGGTCCTTCCTTTTCCGGCAAGGGCGCCCCGATGAGCCGCGGCGTCGATCCCCCGGGCAAGGCCGCTGACGATGGTGATCCCCTGGAGGGCGAGTTCGCGGCTGATCTTTTCCGTGGTGTAGCGGCCATAGACGGAGGCGATACGCGATCCGACGACCGCCACAAAAATCTCCGCCGGGCAGAGCGATCCCTTCACGTAGAGAAAGGGCGGGTAGTCGTAGGTGTTCAGCAGGTTCCGGGGATAGAGGGGATCTTCACAGGTGACGATATCAACGCCGAGCTCAGCCGCCCGTTCAATCTCCCGCTCGGCCATTCTCCAGTTGGAGAAAGATCGGATGTGATCCGCCGTCTTCGGCCCAATTCCCGGAATGACCTTGAGGGTCTGCGCGGTGGCGGAAAAGACCGCCCGCGGCGACGAAAAGGCCTGAAGCAGGGTCCGGAAACCCACACAGCCCACCTCTTCAACCGCCTTGAGGGCGATCCAGTATTTCAGCGATTCCTGATCCATCTCTTGCGTCGATCCCATTCTTGCGGTTTGAAACCGCACCCGATTGTTCGGAAAATGCATGAAAAACGGGGGGAAGATATACCGGATCTCCGAGGGGTGTCAAGTCTTTTGATGGCGAAAAACCATTGCGTTCTTTGGTGCTTTGGGTTAGAAATGACGAATACACGATCGGTATGGAGTGCTTATGGCAAGGCGTTTTTTCACCGCTTTTATACTTCTTTTACTCGGGCTTTCCGCCGTGACGGCCTTTGGTCAGAATGTCCCGGGAGTCCCTTTGATTCCAGGCGATGAACTGGATTCTCTCAGTTCAGTCCTGGCGGTCAACCCTCGGGAAATCGACCTCGGCGCCCTCGGTCCGGGAGAGGAAGCGAAAGGGACATTCTATCTGAAGAATGTGGGACCGGGGTACCCGGAGTGGTTCGCGGAAGGACCGAAGGGGTGGAAGCTTTCGGAGAGTCAGAATCTCTCCGGACTCATCGGTCAGACGCCGGAGCCTCTGCGGATCCATCTTGTTTATGTAAGGGAGGTTGGCACGTCGAAAAACCGGAGCTGTTCGTTGATCCTCCGTTTAGAGGCGGGAGGTGATGCAGCCACCTTGCGCCGCGAGGTCCCTGTCGGAGATCTGCGGGAAGAGATCCGTGTTAATTATTACGGCGGGACGATATCCGTTTTCTTCAATGTCAGACTTGTTGAGATGGCCTCCGTGCCTCTTTTAGAGGTGGAGCCCCTCCGGATGGATTTCGGAACGATCCGCCCGGGCGAGCTGATTACGAAAAAGATCCTTCTTAAGAATCGGGGACGGGAGTCTCTGAAGTGGAAGGCGGGCGTTGCGGGAACAAGAGGGATGCCGGCGACGGCGCCGCCGCCGGTGGGGCGGTATGTCTCTTTTCGTCACGAAACCGCCGTCACTGGTCCCTATACATTAACCGGGCAAATCCGGGAAGATTTGGAACTTGCCGGAACCTGGGCGGAAGAGGGCGGCTATCCCTCCGGACAGGGTGAACAGAATACGCTGCGATACCGGTTCACCGGGACCGGTATCCGTCTCTACTTTTGGAAATCACCGGACGGTGCGCCGTTCAGCGTCTTTCTCGACGAGCAGTTTACTGATGTCATTGATGGTTTTTCGGAGCGCCGGGAGAGGGCGGAGGTTCTCATCGCAGACGCCCAGCCCGATGGCCCTCATCTGTTCACCATCGTCAACGGGGGAGGAAAAGTGACGCTGGAAGGGGTGCAACTCTTAGGCAAGCCGATCCAAAGGGGACCCCGCGGCTGGATCAGCGTCTTTCCGGACAGCGGCTTCACCACCCGGGAGACCGATTATATCAATGTCGCCCTCAATACGCGCCAGCTTGCACCCGGTATTTACGGAGATCACGTCCTCTTCCTCACCAACGGAGGTGAGGCCGATGTGGAGGTCTTTCTGGAGGTCGTGGCGGAAACGACGCCGCGATTCCTGGACGTTCATCGTTATCTTGCCGGGTCCGATTACCTCTATACGACAAACCCGCAGGCCGAGGCGACCCGGATCCATGTGAAGGGGTACCGGCACACCGGGATTGCTTTCCGTCTCTTTGCCCCGGGGACGCCGGGTACGACCGATTTCTTCCGTTGGTTCAACCCGTCGAAAGGCGACCACTTTTACTCTTACGATCCGAAAGGCGGGAAGCCGCTTCCGGGATATCTCTTCGAGGGGTCGATCGGGAACATTGGGACCTCGCGTCTGACCGGCACCAGGGAGCTATACCGCTGGTTCAACCCAACCATAAACGGCCATTTCTACACGACGGAACAGGGCGGGGAGGGGATCACCAAGAAGGGGTACCGATTCGACGGGATTGCCGGATTTGTCCGTTGAACGGAGAAATAAAAAAGTATGCATTCATATCTTGACAAAAGAAGGCAAACGGATTATAAACCGCCTTCTTTTGAAAAGACTGAATGCAGTGCGTCGCGAGGACAAGCGCCTGTAGCTCAGCTGGATAGAGCAACGGACTTCTAATCCGTGGGTCGAGAGTTCGAATCCCTCCAGGCGCACCAGGCATGGATGGTGGGTGTAGCTCAGTTGGTTAGAGTGCCGGGTTGTGGCCCCGGAGGCCGAGGGTTCAAATCCCTTCACTCACCCCATTATTGCATCCGGCCGCGACAGGAAATGGAAAAAGCGCCCGTAGCTCAGCTGGATAGAGTCGCAGACTTCGAATCTGTTGGTCGTAGGTTCGAATCCTACCGGGCGCGCCAGATTTCTTTTACAGGTAATCACGACCCAATGTGGGCCCTTAGCTCAGCTGGTAGAGCAACTGACTCTTAATCAGTAGGTTGTCGGTTCGATCCCGACAGGGCTCACCAATTAAATCAAGGGGTTACAGTGTGAAAGCTGTAACCCCTTTTCTTCGAGCGGTCATTTCATCCCTCCCCCGTCGAGGGGGAGGGAGGGGGGCATTTTCATATTAACCGGTGTGCGCCTCCAGCCAGATCTCGACATCCCGCAGCACGCGACCATGTTCCGGTTCGTTGAAGACCTCGTGGTAAAAGCCCTCGTAGAGGATGATCTTCCGGTCGATGGAGGCCACCCCGTCATGGAGCATCTGCGCGCCGGACGGATGGACCAGACGGTCTGCACCCCCCTGGAGGATCAAGAGCGGAAGGCTGATCCGGGACGCCTCGGCGCCGACCTGCCTCATCGTCTTGATCATTTCCGCACCCAGCCGCGCCGTAATCATCCCCCGGTAGACAAGGGGATCGGTTTCATACGCCTTAACCACCGCCGGATCCCGGCTCACGCCTTCCGCCTCCACTTGTCTCAATCCGAGCCGGGGCATGAGGGCGGAAAGAACCTTTGCCGCGAAAATGGTGACCGGGGAGATGTCATCCGGCGCCTTGACCGCCGGTGCGGAAAGAACCGCACCGGCCAGCTCGTTCTGGTGGGAGAGCAGATAGAGCGCGCCGATCAGGCCTCCCATGCTGTGCCCGACGAGAAAAACCGGTTTCTCATTCTGCCAGCCGCGGATCATCTCCCGGAACGATGAGAGCGTATCCGTATAATCCGCGAACCGTTCCACATAGACCCGTGCACCTTCAGACCGGCCGTGTCCGAGGTGATCGGCTGCATACACGGCATAGCCCAGCGGGATGAAGTGATTGACAAGATTCATGTAGCGCCCGCCGTGTTCCGCGAGGCCGTGAACGACGAGGAGTACGGCCTTCGGTTCGGTTTCCGGGAGCCAGTACTGGTAATAGATCCGGTGGTCCCGCACGCCGTTGAAAAACCCTTCCTGGTGCTTCATGATCCATCCTCCTTCCGGCCCTCCGGCCGCGTTCGGTGTCC
>CAKKRN010000276.1 GCA_919902745.1 Syntrophaceae bacterium
TGGTAGAGATCGTCCACAGTAGGAGCCGATAATCGGTTTCTAAAATAGCACATTTACAAAGGAGGTATAGAATATGAAAGAGCGCCTGCAGAAGATGCTTGGCGAACGAACGCTCGTACTCATCAAGCCGGACGCGGTCATGCGGGGCCTCATCGGGGTCATCTGCCAGCGCTTCGAGCAGGCCGGTCTAAAGATAGCGGCGTGCAGGATGGTATTTCCGACGAGGAAACTGCTGGACGGCCATTTCCCCAAATCCGAGGACTGGATTCGGGGGATGGGCGAGAAAACTCTCGAGACGTATCGAGAGTATCAGATCGATCCGGTTGAGATCCTCGGTACCGCTGACGCGCTTACTATCGGGCAAAAAATCAAGAAGTGGAACTACCGCTACTTGACACTCGGTCCGGTGATGGCATTGGTACTCGAGGGGATCCATGCCGTGAATACGGTGCGGAAACTCATCGGACACACTTTGCCGTATAAGGCGGCGTCGGGTACGATCCGCGGCGACTTTTCCATCAACGCGCCGGACTTGGCGAACGTGGTGGGAAGCGCCTGCAAAAATCTTGTTCATGCTTCCGGCACCCTTGAGGAAGCGGAGCAAGAAATCGCCAACTGGTTCAACCCAACTGAACTGGTGACATGGCAAAGGACGGATGACTTCATGCACTTCGTCCTCGGAGAATTCATCGAAAACCACGCCAAACAAGGAGACATCATGCAGTACGCAGCTCTCGAACAGACCTTGGACTCATTGCGCGAGGTGGATCCTCGAAACGCCGCCGAGTACGCCTACGTCATCGCCATGCTCCACAAGCGAACCGGCGATAGCAAGCAGGCGATCCAGTTCGGACGCGAATCCATCGCTCTCTTTGGCAAGTGTCGGATGGATACGATGGAGGAGTGCGCGGCGCGCAACGTGGTCATCGAGGGGGTAGCGCTTCCCGACCTCATTCATCAGGATGTGGTGCGGGATCGCCTGCAACCACTCAAGCTATAATCCGTCTAATGACGGTACACCGCCCTGTTTCGTCAATCGATGAGGCAGGGCTTTTCTTATGTATAAAAAAAGCCGCACTATCCAGTAAGAACGATGCGGCAGCGTGCCTCCAAGATAATAAGCATTTACTCCAATTCCTTCTTCATGCGCTCAAGCGCGAGCTTTCGCATGGAGATGGCGTTTTTCTCG
>CAKKRN010000277.1 GCA_919902745.1 Syntrophaceae bacterium
TGAGGAGATCCAGGGCAGCCTCGATTACTTCCGCGAACTCCTCCGCGGTCCCTATGCGGAGGAAAAATTCCTGCGCCTCCGGCCTGGAGAGACATTCACCCTGGAGATGGTCTTTTAGCCGGCTGCTGAAAAACGCCCGTCTGCTTCGTTCCCTCATCCTTCGTCATTGCGGCGTACGTAAAAGTACGCCTCACTCCTCAGGACATCGGAGGCCTCGCATCCGGCCATTTTTGATCAGCCTTTAGGTATTCAGCTCTGAAGGCGGCAGATGGGGGAAGGCGTCCGACATGTGGGGGATGAACATGGCGGCCATGAACTCCTCCTGGAACTCTTTCATAAGGGTCAGTTCGAGGTATTCGACCTGCCTTGCAACAACCTCGGCCTCCAGCCGTTTGTCGCGGTTCAGGAGGGCGATCCTCGCCCCGTCGCCCGCCGCGTTGCCGACCGACGAGACTTGGTCGAGGTCGCAGTCGGGAAACATCCCAAGGATCATCGCCTCCGTTTTGTCGATATAGCTCCCGAAAGCGCCTGCAAGGATCACCCGGTCCAATTTCACGATCCCCAGTCTTTTCATCATCAGTTTCGCGCCTGCATACAGGGCGCCTTTGGCGAGCTGGACGCTCCGGACATCCTTTTGGTTGATCGTGATCGCCCCCTCCAGAGAGGTCTCTTCCGGCCAGGCGATGATGAATTCCGGTTTCCCGTCGGTCAAGCGGAGCCGCGGCGTGGCGAGATCGGTCCGGAAGCGGCCGCTTCGATCGATGATCCCCGCCCGGTAGAGTTCGGCCACCCCGTCGATGATCCCGGAGCCGCAGATCCCCTTGGCGCCGGTGATCCGGACCTCCGGCCGCCAGCGCTCTTCGCCGATGATTTTGAAAGAGACCTCCAGCGTCTCGGGATCGATTCGAATCCGCTCGATCGCCCCGGGGGCCGCCCTCATGCCGAAGCGGATATGCGCCCCCTCCAGCGCGGGGCCGGTGGCGCAGGAGGATGAGAGGAGTTTCTCCCGGTTTCCCATGACCATCTCCCCGTTCGTGCCGACGTCGATGATGAGGACCATCTCCTCCCGGCGGTAGGGCTCCTCCGCAATCAGGACCCCCACGTTGTCCGCCCCCACGAAGCCCGCCTCGATCGGGAGGATGTGGACATTGGCCGCGGGGTGGGTCGCAAGGCCGAGGTCGCGAGCCTTGATGTCCAGGCTGCGGTGTACGGCGGGGGTGAAAGGAGATACGCCGAGCGGGCGCGGATCGATGCCGAGGAACAGGTGGTGCATCGCCGTGTTTCCGACCAGCGTGATTTCGAGGATGTCGGCGGGAGAGAGGCCGGCATCCCCGGTGACGGTCCGGATGAGGAGGTTCAGACCTTCGATGATCGCCCCCCGCATCTTTTTCATGCCGTCCGGGTGGTCGATCACGTAGGTGATCCGCGCAATCACGTCATCGCCGTAGGTGACCTGGGGATTCATCAGCGACTCGGTTCCGATGAGCTTTCCGGTCTTCAGGCTGCAAAGGTATCCGGCCACGGTGGTCGAGCCCACGTCGATCGCAAGGCCGTAGGCCTCCTCCACCTCTCCCGGAAACACGGCAAGGATCTCCCGTTCCATCCGGATCGCTGCGGTGACCGTCCAGTTTCCCTGTCGGAGGGCGCGAGGAAGCCCAAGCAAGGCGGTATAGTCGATCTCCGGCCGTTGCAGGCCGAACCGTTCCGAAAGGGCCGCAACCAGACGTTCGTAGTCTCCCAGGGGATCGTTCAGCGTGGGGGGGGGAAGGGTTACCGAAAAGAGACGGACGGCCGGGTTCAGCGAGATTGTTTTTTCAGACGCCTCTTTTCTCACCACCTGCCTGCCCGTTCGGCTCTCCTCCGGCACAAAGATCAGGACGTCTCCCCGGATGGCCGCCGCGCAGGCCAGACGGAAACCATCCGTCCGCTCTTTTTCCCCGATGAGTTTGCCCTCCTCTTCGGTGAACGGCGAGAGATGGTCGGGTAGTGAAGTGATTCCGAACCGATCCAAGGTTCCCGACTCGATTCGGATCCGGCACTTTCCGCAGCTCTTCTTCCCGCCGCAGACCGATTCGATGCCTACGCCCAGAAAGCGGGATGCCTCCAGGACGGTCTTTCCTTCCGGGATCTCCCCCCGTCGGCCGGAGGGCTGAAAAATCACCTGACAGCTCTTCATCTTTCTTTTCCCCGCGAGTTCAGATCCGCCTGTCACAAGAGATGCCCATTGTGGGCTGTCCGCTTACCACGTTTTTCCGGGAATGTCTAATCGGATAGACGGGTCTGACGCATTGACCATAACTTGTTTATGAAGAAATTCAATTGGGGTGCTATAATCGGGTCGTCACCAAGGACACGGCGTTTCATATCGATGGTCTCCGCCTGTCCGTTTGGCTTGAGAAGGAGCGGTTTCATCACGATGAACAGTCTGTTTTAGACATCATTTCCGCGGAAGGAGGCAGTCGAATGGGTAAAAAACTTACACCGATGTTATTTGCCGTTCTCGCATTTGGGGTGGTGGGAGGAATGTCTTGCAAGGCAGATGCGGAGCAGAGGAAAGTCATCGCACGAAAGGCAAATCTGGAGAAGCAGGTCAAGCCGGATGGTAACTCAGGTAGTCCCACCATGGAGCCACCATTGACTGGCGAGTAGTATATCCCCCTCCCACGAATGCAAGCAAAAAAATAAAATTATTTTCTGCTGGACTCGAGCAACGGAATGCTGTAGTCTGTAAACCATGAAAGAAGTCATGGTCATTCAAGGACTGGAATTACACGCCGAAGACA
>CAKKRN010000278.1 GCA_919902745.1 Syntrophaceae bacterium
AGATGCGACCGGCAGAGGCCGCACTCGCCGGAGCGGCACTGGGAATCCGGGGCGAGCCCCGCCCGTTCCAGCGCGGCGAGGATCGTCTCCTCGGCCGCGGCCCGGACGGTATTCACCGCCGTCCCCGTCCGGACTCTCAGCGAGAAGCTCTTTTCCCACGCCGCGAGCGGAAATCCCGGGCGGGCGGCAATGGCGGCCTCTTCCCCGAACACCTCCCGGCGGATCCGCCGCCGGGGGATCCCCAGCGCGGCCAGCTCCTGATCGAGGAAACGGTACATCTCGGCGGGGCCGCAGAGGAAGAAGGTTTTACCCGCGTGGTCGCCCGCGTGGCCGCGGATGCAGGCGGCGGTGAGAAAACCGGTCGGGCCGCACCACTGTTCATCCGGTTCGCTGCAGACGACGGCGACCTTGATCTTCTCCGGCAGCCGCGCCGCGAGTTCGCGGAGTTCCGTCGCGAAGGGGATGTCGTCGGGGCGGCGGGTCCCGTAGAGGAGGGTGATCCGCGCATCGAGCCTCCCCGCCGCGGCCTCCCGGAGCATCGACCGGATGGGGGTGATCCCGCTTCCCCCGGCGAGAGCGACGATCTCCGGGCTGTCCCGGAGCGGTTCGTAATAGAAGGTTCCGTGGGGGCCGGAGGCGGTAATCTGCGTGCCCGCCCGCCAGGATTCCCAGATCCGCCCGGTGAGGAAGCCGCCCTCCTTCCGGCGGATCGCGATCTCGTAGAAACCGTCGGCGCCCCCGGCCTCATACGGGGCCGAGGAGATGGCGTAGGGCCGCGTGATCCAGGAATCCCCGATCGGAACCTTGAGGCTCAGGTACTGGCCGGCGCGGAAAACGGGAAGTTCCGTTTGCGCGCCCGGCGCCGGCCGGAGGCGGAAGGTTCGTGTCGAAGGTGTCTCTTCGCGGATCTCCGTGATGACAAGGTCGATCCTTTCCGGATGCAGCCTGCGGGCCAGAGCGTTCATGGGGTCGTCCCGAACGGGTTCCGCGGAGGCCTTTGCGATCCGCTCCTGCCGCTCGGGGAGGAGCCTTCCAAACGCCTCCATGTCCTTGTGCATGCCGTAGATTTCCATGGCTACACTCCTGATAGGGGAAGCCGTTCGTACGTGCCGGCCTCTCCGTCGTACAGGGCGCATTCCCCGTCGGCGGCCGCGCCGGCGATGAAGATATATCGTCCGGTTCGCTGCAGGATCACCGGCAGCCCCGGCGGGACCGGCTCCCTCGTCACACGCCCGTTTTCCTTCCGGAAGAGAATCGGGAGGTGCGAATGGCCGCAGAAGAGGATCCGGAAATCCGCCTCGTTGAAGAGCTCTTCCGCACGCAGGGTGTTTCCCAGGTCGATCGGTTCGTAGAAAGCGCGGAGTGTGTCAAAGGGCATCGAATGGGCGAGGCGGATGTCGCCCAGCGCGCGGACGACAGGCACGTTCCGCAGAAATGATAGTATTTTCTTTCCTTCGGCAGCGGCAGGGCGGCGTTCATCGGCCAGCATCTTCTCGACGAAAAAGTCGTTGTTCCCTTTGACGACGATGACATCGTTCTCCCGGAGGAGGTCGATCATCGCCGCCGCCCGGTCGTGGCGGACGGAATCGCAGAAGTCTCCGAGATGGACGAGAAGGTCGACGCCGCGCCCCTTCAGCAGGCGGATCGTTTCGGCCGTGGCCTCCCAGTTGCCGTGGCTGTCGGCGATGATGCCGATCCGTTTTGTCTCAGGTTCTTTCAATGCCTTTTTATGTCCGCGACGACAACGCGGTTCCGCCCCTTTTATTACTCCTGCAATAATATATCTCAAAGTCGTCCTTCCCGCGAAAGCGGGAATCTAGGAATGGACTGGATGCCGGATCAAGTCCGGCATGACAACTTTTGACATATTTACTTGCCGGAGTAATAAGCTATCGCTTTTCCGGCTGCTTTGCAAAAGCCTGGATCAGTTTGAAGAACTCCCCGGAGAAGACCATCAGCGCCTGGTTGCGGTTCTCGAAGTCCACGGCCTCCTGCAGAGACTGGGCGTCCACGTTCCGGTCGAGGGCCCGCTTGGTCAGCCTGAGGCCTCCCGGGCTTTTGGCGATCATCTGCCGGGCGCAGACCAGGGCCGTCTCAAGGAGTGATTCCGCCGCGACGATCCGGTTCACCAGGCCCATCCGCTCCGCCTCCTCGGCGGGCACCTTCCGGCCCGTGTAAAGGATTTCCGCCGCCCGGGAGAGGCCGACGAGGCGGGGAAGGAGATAGGAGCTTCCCAACTCCCCGGCGGAGAGGCCGATGTTGATGAACGAGGCGACGAAATAGGTCCCGGGTGACGCGAACCGGACATCGGAGGCGAGCGCCAGGCAGAAACCCGCCCCCGCGGCGGGGCCGTTTACCGCCGCGATCACCGGCTGGGGGATTGCCCGGAGACCGAGGACCAGCCGGCCGTAGCGCTCCTGACCGAGCCGGAGATAGCATTCCGGATCGGCGAAGACCTCCGTCTGACGGTAGTCCGTCACATCGCTCAGGTCGGCCCCCGAGCAGAAACCCCTTCCTGCGCCGGTCAGGATCAGAACCCGGATCGTTTCGTCCTGGGCGAGGGCTGCAAAGAGCGTCTCGAAATCCTGGACCATCGCCGGGTTGATGGCGTTGAGCCGTTCCGGCCGGTTCA
>CAKKRN010000279.1:0-3039 GCA_919902745.1 Syntrophaceae bacterium
TTTTTTTTGGAAAAAATCCGCGAGTGAAATGAATCCATGAAGAACTGGTTGCAGCAAAGCAAGATCCTGATCACCTGCCCCAAGGGGATTCCCCCCTGGCTTGCCGGGGAGCTCCGCGCCCTCGGCTTCCCCGTCCTCGCGGAGGGGGAGGCGGCCGTCGAGACGGAGGGGACGCTCGCCGACACGATGCGGCTGAACCTCCATCTCCGGACGGGCCACCGGATCCTTTTCCATATCGCGGCCTTCCCGGCGGAGAATCCGGACGGCCTCTACCGCGGCCTGCGGGAACTCCCGTGGGAGGAGATTCTTCACGCAAGGGGGGAGCACGCCTACCTCTGTGTCACCTCGACGGCGGACACCCCGGCGATCAACGACGCCCGGTTCGTCAACCTCAAAGCGAAGGACGCGATCGTCGACCGGATGCAGGAAAAATGCGGCCTGCGGCCCGACTCCGGACCCGACCGGAACTGGGCGGTCGTCCACGTCTACTGGAAGGGGAGCAAGGTCGCGGTCTACCTCGACACCTCCGGCGAGCCCCTCTCCCGGCGGGGTTACCGGAAGATCCCGCTTGTGGCGCCGATGCAGGAGACCCTCGCCGCCGCGGTCATCCTTGCGACCGGCTGGAACGGCCGGGGGGGATTCGTCAATCCGATGTGCGGGAGCGGGACGCTCGCGATCGAGGCCGCTCTCTTCGCCGAGGGCAAGGCGCCGGGCCTCCTCCGGAGCAACTACGGCTTCATCCATTTGCAGGGTTTCGACCCGGCCGCCTGGCGTGCGCTCCGAGCGGCGGCGCATGAGGCGGGAAAGGAGACGGCGGCGAGGATCATCGCCACGGATATCAACCCGGAGGCGGTCGCCGCGGCGAGACAGAACGCCCGGACGGCCGGCGTGGAGGGGCGAATCGAATTTGCCGTCTGCCCCTTCAACGAGACGCCGGTTCCGGAGCGGGGCGGCATCGTCGTCCTCAACCCCCCCTACGGCGAACGGACCGGCGATCTCCCGACTCTGATCGGCCTCTACCGGGAGATCGGGGATTTCTTCAAGCAGCGGTGCGGCGGCTACCGCGGCTACATCTTCACCGGGAACGCCGCCCTGGGGAAACAGGTCGGCCTCCGGACGAAAAGGCGAATCCCTTTTTTCAACAGCGCGATCGAGTGCCGGCTTCTGGAGTACGAGCTCTACGAGGGAAGCCGCCGGAAAGAAAAAGAAGATAGCGGGGCAAAGATGCCGGCGCTTTCGGAGGCGGTGAAAGTTCTTACCGAATGATAGCATTTTTTCATCTGAAAATGTGTTGACACGCCACTGTTATTGTTGATCTCTACCCTTGTCATCCTGAGCCTGTCGAAGGATGATGACTCATGGTTCGACAAGCTCACCATGACAGTCGTGTAATTTTCATCATCCTTTGTGACGGGACACCGTCATGAGAGTTTCATTCGATTCAGTAAAACGATGCCCGAACAGGAGGCCTTGGGAATGATATCAGAAAAGATCAAACAGGAAATCCGCGCCATCGTGGGACCGGACCACGCCCTCGATTCCGAGCTGACCCGCTTCGGCTATTCCTACGACGCCTCCTTTGTGCCGCTTCTGCCGGCCAGCAAACCCGACCTGGTCGTCCGGCCGTTGACCACCGATGAGGTGTCTCGGGTCATGGCCGTAGCCTGCGAGCATGAAATCCCCGTCACACCAAGGGGCGCCGCGAGCGGCCGCACCGGCGGCAGCATTCCGCTTAAGGGCGGCATCTCCCTCGCCCTCGACCGCATGACGCGGATCATCGAGCTCGACCTGCGGAACATGATGGTGACGGCGGAGGCCGGGGTCCGCACGATCGACCTCTACAACCACTGCGCCGAAAAGGGGCTCTTCTTTCCACCCGACCCGGCGAGCTGGAAATTCTCCACCATCGGCGGCAACGTGGCGGAAAACGCCGGCGGAATGAGGGCCGTCAAATACGGCGTGACGAAGAACTACGTCATGGGGCTGGAGGTGGTTCTGGCCGACGGCGCGATCCTCCGGACCGGCGGCAAGGCGATCAAGAACGTAACCGGCTATGATCTGACGAGCCTCTTCACCGGTTCCGAGGGCACCCTCGGCGTCGTCACCCGGGCCCTCTTCCGGCTGATCCCGATGCCGAAGCGGCGCGGCACACTGCAGGTGATGTTCCGCACCCTCGACGACGGCTGCCGGACCATCCACACGGTGCTTCAGTCAGGGGTGGTACCGGCCGCGGCCGAGATCATGGACAGGACCTGCCTGGAGGTCGTGGCGCGCCATCGCAAGACGGAACTCGATCCGGAGATCGGCGCCTGCATCATCATCGAGATCGACGGCGATGACGAAGCGGCCCTCGAAACCCAGACGAAACGGATCGGGGAAGCGGCAAAGGCGTGCGGCGCCGTCGCGTTCCGCGCGGCCCGGTCGGAGCAAGAGGCGGACGACATCTGGGCCGTCCGGCGGGGGCTCAGTTCCGCCGTGGCCGCCCTCGCGCCGAACCGTATCGGCGAGGACATCTCTGTCCCCCGCGACGCCTTCCCGGAGGTGGTGCGCCGCATCCGGGGAATCTCCGAAAAACATGGGCTCCCGATCGCCGTGTACGGCCACGCCGGCGACGGCAACATCCATCCCTCCATCCTGTGCGACCTGGGCAAACCGGGCGAGGCGGAGCGGGTCCATCAAGCGGTCGACGACATCTTTGCCGCGGCCCTGGCCGTCGGCGGAACACTCTCCGGCGAGCACGGCATCGGCATCACCAAGCGGCCTTACATCGCAAACGCGCTGGGCGACATCGGCGTCCGGACGCTCAAGGCGGTGAAAGCGGCCCTCGACCCGAAGGGCATCCTGAACCCGGGGAAGATCTGGTGAGGAATATCGACGGCTGCGGGAGAAGTCCCCGCCGGGGTATGATGCTGCGGCTTGCGCTTCATTATTCGTCATTGGGAGGATTCCCCCCCCCTTGTCATTGCGAGGAACGCAGTGACGAAGCAATCTCACGATTTCAGGATGTTGCGATTACGGGATTGCTTCGCTTCGCTCGCA
>CAKKRN010000279.1:3139-5835 GCA_919902745.1 Syntrophaceae bacterium
GCCTTCAGCGGCAAGGTGATGGATTTGACGGAATATCTCGCCAAGGTCGGCTACTTGCCGCGGCAGAGGGCGAACGCCGTTTTCACCTACCATGATCCCTGCCATCTCGTGCGGGGCCAGGGGATCACGAAGCCGCCGCGGGAGCTCCTGAAGGCGGCGGGCGGCTTCGTCGAGATGAAGGAGGCCGACACCTGCTGCGCCGGCGCCGGCTCCTTTCATATCGATTACCCCGATGCGGCGGCGCAGATTCTGGAGAAGAAGCGCCGCAACATCGAAAAGACGGGTGCGGCCGTTGTCGTGACCGGCTGCCCCGGCTGCCTGATTCAGCTTGCGAAGGCGGCGAAGGCCTCCGGCGGCAAATTCAAGGCCATGCATATCAGCCAGGTCATCTGAGCCAGGTACATCGGATCATAATTCTGAAAAATTATCGCCGCCCTTCCGACGGTGGAGGAGATCGAGGCCGAACTGGCTTCAAAAGATGAGTGGCAATGACAGGAGTGGGTGAATTTATGAGAAAACTTGCAACAATTCGGAAGGTTGACGAGATACGGCCGATCGAGGGGGCCGATGCGATCGAACTGGCGGTCTTCGGAGGCTGGCAGGTCGTGGTGAGAAGGGCGCAGGAGATCAGGCCGGGAATGCTCGTTGTCTATTGCGAGATAGATTCGGTCTTTCCCGAACAGCCGCAGTACGAATTTTTGCGGCAGGACAAGTTTCGCCTGCGGACCAAAAAGTTTCGCGGCGCCTTGTCGCAGGGAATTGTTTTCAAGATCGACGAGGTGCTACCGGCTGGGAAATATGCCGCGGGCGACGAGGTGACCGAAATTCTTGGCATCACCCTTTACGAACCGCCGATCCCGGCATCCATCGCCGGTGATGTAGTCGGCGCCTACCCGGGCAGTGTACCGAAAACCGACGAGGAGCGGGTGCAAAACCTTGACCTTGCCGCTTTTGCCGGCATGTCTTTCTTCGTCACGGAGAAGGTTGACGGCACATCGAGCTCGTTTATCCTCGACGAGGCGGGCCTCCATGTCTGCGGCAGGAACTGGGAGTTTCGCGAGACCCCCGAGCAGACCTTTTGGAAACTTGCCGGACAATATGACATTGAGGCGAAACTTCGCGCCTACCATGCCCGGACGGAAAGTTATCTCGCGGTGCAGGGTGAGGTTCTCGGCTACGGCATCCAGTCGAATGTTTACGGACTGAAAGGGCAGGATATCTTCATCTTCAACATCTTCGATATCACGCGGCAACGCTATCTTTCGGCCACGGCCTACCGCACACTGCTCGATGAGTTCGACCTCAAAGGCGTGCCCGTCGTAGCGGAGCGCTTTTCCATAGACGGCTTCGATCATGCACAACTCCTCGCCTATGCCGAGGGTAAATCGCTCCTTAATCCGCAGACGGAACGTGAGGGGGTGGTCTTCCGCTCTGTTGACGAGACGCCGTCCAATCAGGGCAAGATATCGTTCAAGGCAATATCCAACAAGTACCTCCTGAAACACGGCGGGTGAGGAGTCTACACCTCAACCCTTCAGTTGGGTTCATTGACTTCGGCTTGTAATGTGTGTTGTCTTTTTGAATGCGTTAATTGACTGATCTTGAAAAGTATGCAATATTACTTTTACTTATGGCCGAAATACTATTGTTTCAGTCAGACCAGAGGGGAAAAGGAGGCAGATTATGTTGAGAAGCGATGAGATTCTCGATTTTCTCAAACAACACAAGCAAGACCTCGAAGCACGGTTTTCCGTGAGACGGATCGGCTTGTTCGGGTCTGTCCTTCGCGGTTCCGCCAGTGATAGGAGCGACGTGGACATTCTGGTCGAACTGGCTCATCCCACCTTCGATCAGTATATGGATCTGAAGTTCTTCCTTGAGGATAAACTGGGAAGGCCCGTTGACCTTGTCTTGGCTGATTCCTTAAAGCCGCGCCTCAAGCCCATCATCACCCGCGAGGTGGCCTATGCGTAGGGATTTCCGGCTCTATCTCGATGACATCTTAGAAGCCATCCACCAAATCCGAACATACCTGGCGGACCAGGAGACTCAATAGCATGACCGATACCAAGATTTCTCGACAGGTTGCCGCCTGTTGCTGATTTTCGCACAGACGAAGATCGGCCTTTCCCTATTCATATTGCCAATGTGGGACGTACGGCGGCAGAAACCGCTGATCACTGCGCCCCTTTTCCCTGCAGAAGAGTTCCTGCCAGAGGGGGCTCGATCGTCTCTCAAGCAGAGCAACATCCTGCTATTCGAAGGGGTTCTTGTACCCCGGTTTGCGGTAGAGGGTCTGCTGCTTCTCCAGGATATCCGGTTTGTAGACCTTCTCCGGCCACTCCGCCGGTGAAACTTCCTCGAAGGCCACCGAAACGGAGGTCTCCGGGCACTTGGCGATCGCCATCACATCCTTGACGATCTCTTCGGTCAACTGCTGCTTCTGTTCCTCCGATCTTCCGGGATGTAGCTTGACGATGATGTGGGGCATCTTCATTTCCTCCAAAACGGTTTGATAAGGTCGTGCACCGGGCGCGGGCATGGCACCCTCATACATGCGATGCGGGAAAAAGACAAACCAAAATCGAATCAGAAAGCGGGGATTCCCCGAACCGTCCGTATTCCATCCGTTCAAATCGATCCGTTCGCGGCCGACAGCGCCTCCGCGAGGTGAACCCCAACCACTTCGCGGCGTG
>CAKKRN010000280.1 GCA_919902745.1 Syntrophaceae bacterium
TCCCGTCGGGATCGTTTTACGGAAAGAATAGAGGCATTTTTCAAAGACGAATCACATTAATCATTTGGAGGTGTACACCCGATGGCCAGAATTACCGTGGAAGACTCTTTGCTGATGGCAAAGAACCGATTTGCCCTCGTTCTGCTGACCGCTCAGCGGACCCGGCAGCTTTTGAAAGGATCTCAGCCCCTGACGGATACGAGAAACAACCGGGAGATCGTGACTGCCCTCCGGGAGATTGCGGCGGGAAAGGTTTGTTATGCCCATCCCGAACACCTGGAGAGGGTCAAAGAAAATTTCAAATCGATACCGCATGACACCGAATTTATCGGCGATGATGAATACGTCGACTAATCTCCCGCGGGAGCGGTTGATCTTTGCCCTCGACATCGGCGGGGGGCTGGAGGAGGCCCTTTCCTGGGTCGATCGGCTGTGGGATCACGTCGGTCTGTTCAAGGTGGGGAAGGAGTCTTTTGTCCGGTACGGTACGGAGATCGTCCGACAGATCCATGCCCGCGGCGGAAGGGTTTTCCTGGATCTCAAGTTCCATGATATACCCAACACCGTGGTTCGGGCGGCGGAGGCCGCCTCCGAACTTGGGGTGGCGATGTTCAATCTGCACGCCCTCGGTGGGCGAGAGATGATGGTGGAGACGGTCGGCGCGGTGCGGAGGTTTGCGGAGAGATCAGAGGTAAGGCCGCCGGTCGTTCTCGCGGTGACCGTTCTGACCAGTTTGAATGATAGCGATCTTAAAATCCTCGGATTTGGCCGGGGAACCGGCGAGACGGCGATTCACCTGGCGCGTCTTGCCCAGGATGCGGGGGTGTCGGGGGTTGTGGCGTCGGCGGCGGATGCCGCT
This sequence comes from Syntrophaceae bacterium, assembly GCA_919902745.1. Lineage (GTDB taxonomy): Bacteria > Desulfobacterota > Syntrophia > Syntrophales > UBA5619 > UBA5619. The sequence goes on from CAKKRN010000280.1 coordinate 860, forward strand.
GCCATCCGGAAGGCCTGCGGCGGGGACTTCCTGATCGTGACCCCCGGGATCCGGGGGGTTACGGAGGTGGCGGGCGATGATCAGAAACGGATCGTGACCCCCTTTGAGGCCGTGAGGTGCGGCGCCGACTATCTGGTGGTCGGAAGGCCAATCCGTCAGGCGTACGATCCCGCAGGCGAGGCGGATGCGATCGTCGGGGAGATCGCACGGGGGCTTGCGCTTGGAGACGAAAGATAGCGCCAACGGGCCTTGAAGGTTCTCAAGGAACCGATTACGGAGGGATGTCATGCAGGTGATTTATGGCATCAACCCTCTCCTGGAGGTCGTCCTTTCGCATCCCGCGATGCTGGAAAAAATCTTCGTTGCGGAAGGACGGGGAGGGGAAGAGGTGCAGAAGATCCTGAAGCTCGCCGCGGATCATCGGATTCCCGTGGAATGCAGCGGCAGAGACCGGCTGGAAAAGCTGGCGCCCCGCCGTGTTCACCAGGGGATTGTGGGGCTTTGCCGGGAGCATGCGTATGCCACCGTTGATGAGGTGATCGCCCACCGCCACGAGAAGTCCAGATATGACCTGGTGGTTCTGCTGGACAGCGTCACCGATCCCCAAAATCTCGGTTCCATCATCCGGACGGCACATTGCTGTGGAGCGAACGGTCTCATCATCCCGGGAAACCGCGCCGCTTCCGTGACGGCTTCCGTTGCAAAGGCATCCGCGGGGGCCTTTCAGTATCTGCCGGTCGCGATGGTGGTCAATCTGGTCCGCACCATTGAATATCTGAAGGAGAGGGAGTTCTGGATTTACGGCGCCGACGCGGAGGCCCGGTCGGACATCCGGACGCCGGACTACGAAGGGCATATCGCGCTGGTCATGGGGAGCGAGGGCCGGGGAATCCGGCCGCTGATCCGGAAGAATTGCGATTTCCTGATCTCCATTCCGATGCGGGGGCGCGTGGCTTCCCTGAATGTTTCGGTGGCGGCGGGGGTTATCCTCTTTGAGATTCTCAGAAAGTGGAGGAATTAGTTATGCCGATATTCATGTGGCAGGCGGAAACGAAAAAGGGCGAATCCAGGAAAGGCGAGATCGATGCCGCCGACGAAGCGGCGGTCCGGGGGCAGCTCCGCCGGCAGGGGTTCAAATCGATCACCGTCAAGAAGAAGCCCAAGGATCTTTTCGAAAACATCGCCTTCCTCCAGCCGAAGGTCACGGAGAAGGACGTGGTGGTCTTTGCCCGGATCTTCGCCACGATGATCAACGCGGGCCTGCCTCTGATTCAGTGTCTCGACCTCCTCGGCAAGCAGGAGCAGAACAAGACCTTCTCCAAGGTGATCAACTCCATTCGGGAGGACATCGAGGGGGGCTCCACACTGACCGATGCCATCAGCAAATATCCGAAAATATTTGACAACCTCTTCGTCAATCTCGTGGCGGCGGGCGAGAGCGGCGGCATTCTGGACGTGATTCTCCAGCGTCTGTCCAATTATATGGAGAAGGCGATGAAACTGAAAGGCAAGGTCAAGGGGGCAATGACCTACCCGATCATCGTTGGGGTCATCGCGATCGTTATTATAGGTGGACTCCTGGTTTTTGTCGTCCCGATGTTCCAGAAAATGTTCGAAGGGATGGGTGGATCCCTGCCCGCACCGACGCAGTTTCTGGTGGACTTAAGCGAGTTTTTGCAGAAATACTACCTTTACATGGGAGGGGGGCTGGTCGCTCTCCGCTTGGGATTCAAACGGTACTATGCGACCGAAAAAGGGACGCTCGTCGTCGACGCGCTGGCCTTGAAAGCCCCGGTTTTTGGTCCGTTGCTGAAGAAAGTGGCCGTGGCCAAGTTCACGAGGACCCTCTCCACGATGATGCAAAGCGGTGTGCCGATCCTGGAAGGGCTCGGTATCGTGAGCAAGACCTCGGGGAACAAGATCATCGAAAATGCCCTCATGAAGACCAGGCAGAGCATCAGTGAAGGGAAGACGATCGCCGAACCCCTGCTGGAAGCGAACATCTTTCCCGCCATGGTCGTGCAGATGATTGCGGTCGGTGAGGCCACGGGCGCCCTGGATACGATGCTTGCCAAGATCGCCGATTTTTATGACGACGAGGTGGATGTGGCGGTTGAAGGGCTGACCGCCATGCTGGAACCCTTGTTGATGTGTGTTCTGGGGCCCGCGGTCGGCTTCGTGCTCATCGCCATGTATCTGCCCATCTTCCAGGCGGCCTCCGCCGCGGGTTAGGCTGGGGGCGATTTTCAAGCGGTGTGAACGGAAAAAGCCGGCGCCCGGAGGGAAAGATCGCAAATAAAAAATGGTCGGGATGGCGCGATTTGAACGCGCGACTCCTGCGTCCCGAACGCAGTGCCCTACCAAGCTGGGCCACATCCCGACACGGCAGTCCATAACCAATTTGGAGTCGATTGTCCACCATTATTTTTAGAATCATGATAATAATACCCAGAGGTCAATGACCAGGAGAAAAGGCGTGATCATCTACGATCTAAAATGCCGTGACGGCCATAAATTTGAGGGTTGGTTCAAGGACAGGGGCGCCTTCGATGAACAGCGGCTGCAGCAACTCATCGCATGTCCCGTCTGCGGAAATACGGAAACGGTGTTGATCCCTTCTTCCGTCGTGGTCAGGGGACGGGCCAACAGTTCCGCTGCGATAACGACGCAGAACGGCGAGCCGCCTCTGAAACTCCTCCGAGAATTGCAGGAGTACATCCATAAGAACTTCGATAACGTAGGCGACAAGTTTGCGGAAGTCGCCCTCCGGATCCACCATGGAGAGGAAGACAGCAGAAACATCAGAGGGACCGCCACCGGGAGCGAAGAAGAAACCTTGAGGGAAGAGGGCGTCCAGTTCATCAAGATGCCTCTGCCGAAGTTTGACGGTTAGCGTTTGCGGAGTCGCAGCCATACCTGGGCAGTTTTCTTATCGGCCTGTCTGACGAGAACCCCGGTGAGGGTGCGTGTCCGGAAGTTAACAGGGGCAAAGCCTGAAAAAATAATAAAAAAAATCTTGACAAACGACGACATAAAAATTAGTGTCCCTTGTTTCACAGAGGGGGGTGATTTCTCTGCCTGGGTGGCGGCCCGGTCTTTGTGTGAAAATTATGTTTTATATTCAATATTTAGGAGCGCTGGCGTAGCTCAATCGGTAGAGCAGCTGATTTGTAATCAGCAGGTTGCGGGTTCAAGTCCCATCGCCAGCTCCAAGAAGATATTTTGCCCGATGGGTCACCATGGAGGGGTTCCCGAGCGGTCAAAGGGAGCAGACTGTAAATCTGCCGGCGAAGCCTACGGAGGTTCGAACCCTCCCCCCTCCACCAGTTTGCTGCGGCGATCATCTCTTTCTTAGAAGCGGCAGATGGCGATAAGCGGGAGTAGCTCAGTGGCTAGAGCGTCAGCCTTCCAAGCTGAGGGTCGCGGGTTCGAATCCCGTTTCCCGCTCCATTTTTGTTCGGTATGGGGCTGTTTGCTTCCCCTTAGGAATGTGCAGCCGATCATGATCATCACGGATTCTGATCGGTGGCGGGGGAAAGTGGCGCTTCGATGAAAGAAGCAACCAGCCCACGTAGCTCAGTCGGTAGAGCACATCCTTGGTAAGGATGAGGTCACCAGTTCGATCCTGGTCGTGGGCTCCATTGATGTAAGGTGGGTTAATCATGAGAAATATCATTACATTGGCTTGCACGGATTGCAAACAGCGGAATTATACGACGACCAAGAACAAAAGAACCATGCAGAATCGGCTGGAGATGAAAAAATACTGCAAATTCTGCCGGTCCCATAAGCTGCACAGGGAAACGAAATAAGCGGAAAGAGGCGCCGCCTTGATCGATCGGATAGGCCAGTAGCTCTAATGGATAGAGCGCCGGACTCCAAATCCGGATGCTGGGGGTTCAAGTCCCTCCTGGCCTGCCATTTTTATAAAACGGTATCGGGTGTGGGGGAATCAGGGGTTGCTGGATGGAAAGAGTAAAGGTTATCGCGGAGAAGATTAAGCTGTTTCTGGCCGGATCGAAAGTTGAACTGAAAAAAGTCACGTGGCCGACGCCGAAGCAGACCCTTGCCTCCACATCAGTCGTCATCATTGTGGTGATCATCGTGTCCGCTTTTCTGGGGATCGTCGATTTCGGTTTGACCAAGGTTGTCAAACTGGTGCTGGGTTAAGAATATGGCTTTCAGATGGTACGTCGTTCATACCTATTCCGGCTTTGAAAACCGGGTGAAGCTTTCTCTGCAGGAGAGGATCGAAACGGCCGGGAAGCAGGCCTTTTTCTCGGATATCCTGATCCCCGAAGAGGATATCGTCGAACTGGTATCCGGGGAGAAAAAGACCTCGAAACGGAAGTTTTTCCCGGGCTATATCCTCGTCCGGATGGAGTTGAACGACGACACCTGGCATGTCGTGAAGGATACGCCCAAGGTGACCGGTTTTATCGGCAGCAAGGACAAGCCCTCGCCCATTCCCGACAAGGACGTGGAGATCCTGAGGACCCGAATCGACGAGGGGACGCTGAAACCCAAACCGAAGTTCAAATTCGATGTGGGGGATCATGTGCGGATCATCGATGGCCCCTTCACCAATTTTGATGGAAGCGTCGATGAGGTAAAGCCGGAGAAGGGAAAACTACGTGTTATTGTGAGTATTTTCGGACGGTCGACGCCGGTGGAACTGGATTTCATCCAGGTTACACAGACGTAAAGCAGCAATAGAACAATGGCAAGGCGCCTGGTTCTGTTTCTTTGGCCGGCCATTGATCTTGAATTCAGATAGAAACGAAGGTGATCAGAATGGCAAAGAAGGTAATCGCGAATATTAAACTTCAGATCAAGGCAGGCAAGGCTACCCCTTCACCGCCGATCGGTCCGGCCCTCGGTCAACACGGCGTCAACATCATGGAGTTCTGCAAGGCATACAACGCCATGACGCAGAACCAGGAGGGGATGGTCATCCCGGTCGTTATCACGGTTTACGCCGACCGGTCCTTCACCTTCGTGACCAAGACGCCGCCCGCGTCCGTCTTGCTGAAGCAGGCGGCGAAGATCGCCAAAGGGTCGGGCGACCCCAAGCGGGATAAGGTTGGTCAGGTGACGCTGAAACAGGTCCGGGAAATTGCCGAACTGAAGCACAATGATCTGAATGCCGTGGATATTGAGGGAGCGATCCGGATTGTTTCGGGAACGGCGCGATCCATGGGGATTGAAATCGCGGGCTGATGTGGGGACACCTTGCGGCAAGGTGTCCCCGGGGCTTCCGGCAGAACATCGGGGGATGTGCCGGCGGGCGTCTTAAGTGGAAAAGTTTCGGTGAACCCAAGTCCCCGGCGGTGGGTTTCGATTTGAGGTTTGATCATGTCCAAGAGAGGCAAGAAGTACATCGAGGCGATGAAAAATATCGAGGTGGCAAAGCGCTATCCCGTCCAGGAGGCTGTTGCGCTGGTGGTCGGTGCGGCCAGGGTGAAGTTTGATGAGACCGTCGATGCCGCCATCCGGCTTGGGGTGAATCCGGCGCATGCCGACCAAATGGTCCGGGGCTCCGTTGTTCTTCCCAATGGACTGGGAAAATCGGTCCGGGTGCTGGTTTTTGCGAAGGGCGAAAAGGAAAAGGAGGCCCTGGAAGCCGGCGCCGATGTGGTGGGATCGGATGATATTGTTGAAAAGATCAGGGGCGGCTGGCTCGATTTTGACCGGGTGATCGCAACGCCGGATATGATGGGGAGCGTCGGCAAACTGGGGAAGATCCTCGGTCCTCGCGGCCTCATGCCGAATCCGAAGGTCGGAACGGTGACCTTTGATGTGGGAAAGGCCGTTTTGGAGCTGAAGGCCGGTAAGGTCGAATTCCGTGTTGAAAAGGCGGGTATTGTCCATTGTCCCATCGGCAAGACCTCTTTCGGGGCGGAGAAACTGACGGAGAATTTTCTTGCGTTGCTGGAGATGGTCGTCAAATTGAAACCCGCATCAAGCAAAGGTATTTATATCCGGAGTATTTCCCTCTCGACCGTAATGGGTCCCGGGGTAAAGGTGGATCCTCTCGCCCTCCGGGGCATTTAATGCCATGGCCCTGCCGGGCTATGGGAGATGAAAACGGGTCTGAGACAGCAGGTACAGGAAGTTTAAACGTGGTCGGCCTGCCGAGACTGGGATGCGTGGCCTTTTGGGCCGGGGAAATCGTCCTGTATGTTGCTCTGTTCTCTGACTTTTTCGACGGGTTTTTCTAAACGGGGACACCTTGCCGCAAGGTGTCCCCATCCGGAAGGAACGGATCAGATGGGAAAGGAGGTTGAAGATTGGATCGGAGAACGAAGGAGCAGGTTGCTGCTGAACTCCATGAAAAACTGAAAGATTTCAAGTTGGCGGTTCTCACCAGTTACAGTGGGATGGATGTGGCGAAGATAACGGCGCTGAGGGTTGTTCTGCGAAAATCGAATGCGGAACTCCGGGTTGTCAAGAATTCGCTGCTCTCCATCGCGTCGCGCGAAACAGATTTCTGCGCACTGGAAGAGCACTTCCGAGGGCCTCTGGCCGTGGCGATCGCCCGCGGCGACGTGGTCGAGACCACCAAGGCGCTGGTTGATTTTGCCAAGAAGAATGCCAGTCTTGAAATCAAGGCGGCCGTGATGGGCGGCAAACCTCTGAGCAGGGAGCAGCTCACGATTCTGGCTGAACTGCCGAGCCGGGAGGTTTTGATCGGGAAGCTGCTTTCCCTGATGGTCGGGGTGCAGACCTCCCTCGTGAATGTCCTGAGCGGGGTTCCGAGGAATTTTGTACAGGTTCTCGATGCCTATCGGGAACAGAAGGCGTCAGCAAACTAACAATCATATACAGGAAGGAATAGGACAATGGCGAACGAGATTACCAAAGAGGATGTTGTAAAATTCATTGAAGGGATGACGGTTCTTGAGCTTTCGGAACTGGTGAAGGAACTGGAGCAGAAGTTTGGTGTGAGCGCCGCGGCGCCGGTTGCGATTGTCGCCGCCGCTGGGCCGGCGCAGGCTGCTCAGGTTGAGGAAAAGACCGAATTCGATGCGATCCTGACGGGGTTCGGTGATCAGAAGATCCAGGTGATCAAGGTGGTCAGGGCGATCACGGGTCTGGGACTCAAGGAAGCCAAGGATCTGGTGGACGGCGTTCCCAAACCGATCAAGGAGGCCGTTTCCAAGGATGAGGCTGCCGATATCAAGAAAAAGATCGAAGAGGTCGGTGGCGCCGTTGAGATTAAGTAGGGGCGAGATTAATCGCGCCCCTACGTCACAAAACGGTAAGGATTAGAATCCCGGATGCAACAGGTTGTCTGCGCGATTTTGCAGAGAGACAGGTTGAAGGGGGTTCTTTTCCTTTATGACTATTGGTGAAAGCTTAAGATTACTGCCGGCAAAAGCCGAAAGGATGTTATGGGCGAATTTAGAAAGAATTTTGGCCGTATCCGGAAGATACTCGATATTCCCAACCTGATCGATATTCAGACCGATTCCTACCGTAAGTTTCTTCAGCAGGATATCGATCCGAACAAGAGGGGGAACTATGGTCTGTTGGGCGCCTTCAACAGCGTTTTCCCTATTTCCGATTTCAGTGGGAAATGTTCCCTCGAGTTTGTCAGCTATAGGATTGGCGATGTCCGGTACGACATGCAGGAGTGTGTTCAGAAGGGGATGACTTATGCGGCGCCGTTGAAGATCGTGGTCCGCCTGGTCGTTTTCGACACGGACCGGAATACGGAGCCCAAGCCGATCCGCGACATCAAGGAACAGGAGATCTATTTCGGTGAAATCCCGCTGATGACGGAAAACGGCACCTTCATCGTGAATGGTACGGAAAGGGTGATCGTCAGCCAGCTTCACCGTTCGCCGGGGATCTTTTTCGACCATGACAAGGGCAAGACCCTGTCCAGTGGAAAGCTGATCTATTCGGCACGGGTCATCCCGATCCGCGGATCCTGGCTTGATCTCGAGTTCGATTCCAAGGACCTTCTTTATGTGAGGATCGATCGCCGGCGGAAGATGCCTGTAACGATCCTGCTGAAGGCGATGGGGAATTCCACCCAGTTTATCCTGAATTATTTTTACAGCATTGAGCAGATCTTCCTGGAGGGCGGCCGCCTATTCATGGCCGTGAACGATTCCCTGTTAGGGGGGAAAGCCCCTGCGGATGTTGAGACGAAGAGGGGAGATGTTGTCGTCAAGAAGGGGAGAAAGATTTCAAAACCCCTGCTGAAGAAGATGGTCGATTCCGCGGTGACGCGGATACCGGTGAACGACGAGGATATCATCGGCAGGGTCTTCTCTTCCGATGTAATCAATCTCAAGACCGGCGAAATCCTGATCCGGTGTAACGAAGAGCTGACAGCGGAAGGGTTGCAGCTTCTCAGGGACAAGGGGATTTCCTCCTTCCAGTTCATCCACATCGACGAAGATCGGGAAAATGCCTCGATCCGGGACACGCTTCTGATGGATCGGATCGAGACGGCGGAAGATGCGATTATTGAAATCTATCGGCGACTGCGGCCAAGCAATCCGCCCACGCCGGAGACCGCCCATAAATTTTTCAACAGCCTATTTTTTGAAGCGGATAGCTATGACCTCTCCAATGTAGGACGGGCGAAGATGAATTACAAGCTTCGTCTCGATGTTCCCACGACCGTAACCGTCCTGCGCAATGAGGACATCCTGGCGGCTGTCAAGTATCTGATCGACCTGAAGAACAGCGCGCCGGATTGCAGCGTGGACGATATCGACCATCTTGGCAACCGGCGTGTGCGTTCCGTGGGGGAATTGATCGAGAACCAGTACCGGATCGGCCTGGTCCGGATGGAGCGCGCCATCAAGGAGAAAATGAGTCTCCAGGACATCGAAACCATGATGCCCCATGATCTCATCAATGCCAAGCCGGTCTCGGCCGTGGTGAATGAATTCTTCGGCAGCAGCCAGCTCTCCCAGTTCATGGATCAGACGAATCCGCTGTCGGAGATCACGCACAAACGGAGATTGTCGGCTCTCGGGCCGGGAGGTCTGACACGTGAAAGGGCGGGATTTGAGGTCCGTGACGTCCACCCCACCCATTACGGCCGCATCTGCCCGGTGGAAACCCCGGAAGGTCCCAACATCGGCCTGATCGTCTCTCTGAGCACCTTCGCCCGTGTGAACGAATTCGGTTTCATCGAAACGCCTTACCGTGTTGTGAAAGAGGGGCGGGTACTGGACGAGGTACGTTATCTGACCGCGATCGAAGAGGAAAACCGGATCATTGCCCAGGCCGACAGACCCCTCGACAAGGACGGAAAATTCGTCGGACAACTGATTTCCGCGAGAAAGGGGGGCGACTTCCTCTCCGTTGTGCCGATGGATGTCAACATGATGGATGTCTCCCCCAACCAGCTCGTCAGTGTGGCGGCCACCCTGATCCCTTTTCTGGAACATGACGATGCCAACCGGGCCCTGATGGGATCCAATATGCAGCGGCAGGCGGTGCCGCTGATGGAACCCGAGGTTCCTCTGGTAGGAACGGGAATGGAATCCGTTGTGGCGCGGGATTCCGGAGCGGTCATGGCGGCCCGGAGATCGGGCGTGGTCGAGAGTGTGGATGCCGCGCGGATAGTCGTCAAATGCGACTCCCCCGCGAAAGAAGGGCTGGATACGGGGGTGGATATCTACAACCTGATCAAGTATCAGCGCTCCAACCAGGACACCTGTTTCAACCAGAAACCCATTGTCAGCAAAGGGCAGAAGGTGAGCAAGGGAGAGATCATTGCGGACGGTCCCGCCACGGACAAGGGGGAGTTGGCCCTGGGAAGGAATGTAATGGTCGCCTTCATGTCCTGGGGGGGGTACAACTACGAGGATTCCATTCTGGTCAGCGAGAGAATCGTCAAGGATGACATCTATACCTCCATCCATATCGAGGAATTCGAGACGATGGCCCGGGACACCAAGCTCGGCAAGGAAGAGATCACCCGGGATATCCCCAATCTTGGGGAAGAGGCCCTGAGAAACCTCGACGATAGCGGCATTGTCCGCATGGGTGTGGCGGTGAAGCCGGGCGACATCCTGATCGGAAAGATTACCCCCAAGGGGGAAACCCAGCTCTCCTCGGAAGAGAAACTCCTGCGGGCCATCTTTGGGGAAAAGGCCAGCGATGTCCGCGACACCTCGCTGCGCGTTCCCCCCGGCGTCGAAGGCACGGTGATCGACGCAAAGATCTTCGCCCGGAAGGGGACGGAGAGGGACAGTCGCTCCCAGTATCTCGAGGAAGAGGCCGTATCGCTGCTGAATAAGGACCGCGACGACGAGATCCGGATCATCACAGAAGGGGTGAAGAGGCAGATCGCCGGCATGCTGATCGGAAAAACGTCGGCGGTGAAGGTTTCCGATCCGAAGAAAAAGCGGATTCTGCTGAAGAAGGGCGAGGTCATTACCGAAGAGATCCTGGAACGGACGCCCTTTGACCTCTGGCGGGAGATCTCCCCGGGCGGCGAAGAAGAGACGGAGACCCGTATCGGCGTGCTGTATGAGAACCTCTCCCGGAAAAAGGAGTTCGTCGAGTCGTATTTCGCGGAGAAGATCGCGAAGCTCAAGGCCGGCGATGAACTCCCGCCGGGGGTGATCAAGCTGGTCAAGGTATACATTGCGATCAAGCGGAAGCTCTCCGTCGGGGATAAGATGGCGGGCCGTCATGGAAACAAAGGTGTGCTGTCCCGGATACTCCCCGAGGAGGATATGCCCTATTTCAAGGACGGAACACCGGTGGACATCGTCCTGAACCCGCTGGGCGTTCCCTCCCGGATGAATGTGGGGCAGATCCTGGAGACGCACCTGGGCTGGGCAGCCAGAGGCATGGGGGAAAAGATCAATGCCCTCGTGGAGCAGCATTGCGGATTGGATGCCCTCAAGAAGGAGATGAAGGCCGTCTATTCCTCTCCCGAATTTGACCGGTTCATCAACCGTGCCGGAGAAGATGAGATCCGCCGGTTCGCAAGCCGCCTGAAAAAGGGAATTCTGGTATCGACGCCTGTTTTCGACGGCGCCAACGAACAGGAGATCAAGAAAATGCTCAAGGCCGGCGGCCTTCCTGAAACCGGTCAGACCATCCTGTTTGACGGGAGGAGCGGAGAGCCCTTCGACCAGGAAATCACCGTGGGCATGATCTACATGCTGAAACTGCACCATCTGGTCGACAACAAGATCCACGCCCGGTCGATCGGTCCCTATTCCCTGGTGACGCAACAGCCTCTGGGCGGCAAGGCCCAGTTCGGGGGACAGAGACTGGGTGAAATGGAAGTATGGGCGATGGAGGCCTACGGCGCCGCTTACACCCTCCAGGAGTTTCTGACGGTCAAGTCCGATGATGTGGCCGGCAGAACGCGGATTTATGAAGCGATCGTCAAGGGTGAGCATACGTCGGAGCCTGGCCTGCCCGAGTCCTTCAACGTCCTGGTAAAGGAGCTGCAGAGCCTCTGCCTTGACGTGGAGCTGATCGAAAAGGATTAACAATATTATGGTCATGAGTGCAGAGTCAAAACATTGCAACGTCCAGAGAAGCCGCACTCGGCACTCGGCACTCGGCACTCAGCACTCAGCACTTATTATTTAGGAGATATCATCCGTGGAAGACGTTTTTAGTTATTTTGAAAAACCGAAGGATCCCATCCGATTCAATGCGATCAAGATATCCATTTCCTCTCCGGAAAAGATTCTTTCCTGGTCTCATGGAGAGGTCAAGAAACCTGAGACGATCAACTACAGGACCTTCAAACCGGAGCGTGACGGGCTTTTCTGCGCGAAAATTTTCGGTCCCGTCAAGGACTATGAATGCCTTTGCGGTCGCTACAAGCGGATGAAACACCGTGGCGTCGTCTGCGAAAAATGCGGGGTGGAGGTCATCCAATCCAAGGTCCGCCGGGAGAGAATGGGGCATATTACGCTGGCGACGCCGGTCGCCCATATCTGGTTCCTCAAGAGTCTGCCCAGCCGGATCGGGAATGTTCTCGATCTGACCCTGAAGGAGTTGGAGAAGGTCCTCTATTTCGAGTCATGGATCGTCCTCGATCCCAAGAACACCCCGCTGAAAAAGAAGGATCTCCTGTCCGACGAGGAGTATATCGACCTGAAGGATCAGTACGGCCCGGATGCCTTCGAAGCCGGCATCGGCGCCGAGGCGGTCCGCGGCCTTCTCGAAGAGGTCAATCTCGTTAAGCTGGATGACGAACTCCGTTCGGAGCTGAAGAACTCCGTTTCGGAGACGAAGCGGAAAAAGTACGTCAAGAGATTGAAGGTGGTTGAGGCCCTGCGGAAGTCGGGAAACAAACCGGAGTGGATGGTCCTGACCGTCCTTCCCGTGATCCCGCCGGACCTTCGCCCGCTGGTGCCCCTGGACGGCGGACGGTTCGCCACCTCCGACCTGAATGATCTTTACCGGAGGGTCATCAACCGGAACAACCGCCTGAAGCGCTTGCAGGAGCTCAATGCGCCGGAAATCATCATCCGCAACGAGAAGCGGATGCTTCAGGAGGCGGTGGATGTCCTGTTTGACAACGGCCGACGGGGAAGGGCCATCACAGGGACGAACAAGCGTCCGCTCCGTTCCCTGTCCGATATGCTCAAGGGAAAGCAGGGCCGGTTCCGGCAGAACCTCCTCGGCAAGCGCGTCGATTATTCCGGACGCTCCGTCATTACGGTTGGCCCGGATCTGAGGCTCCACCAGTGCGGCCTTCCGAAGAAGATGGCCCTGGAACTCTTCAAGCCTTTCATTTACCGGCGTCTCCAGGAAAAGGGGTTCGTGACGACGGTCAAAAGCGCAAAGAAGATGGTGGAGAAGGAAACAGCCGAGGTGTGGGACGCCCTCGATGAAGTGACCCGGGAATACCCCGTCATGCTGAACCGGGCGCCGACGCTTCACCGCCTCGGCCTGCAGGCGTTCGAACCCATCCTGATCGAAGGGAAGGCCATCCAGCTCCATCCGCTGGTCTGTACGGCCTTCAATGCCGATTTTGACGGCGATCAGATGGCTGTTCACGTGCCGCTGTCCATCGAGGCCCAGACCGAAGCCCGGGTCCTGATGATGTCGACCAACAACATCCTTTCCCCGGCCAACGGGATGCCGATCATCATCCCGAGCCAGGATATCGTTTTGGGGATTTACTTTCTCACGCGGGTGAGGAGCGGCGTCAAGGGCGAGGGGATGATTTTCGCCGACACGGGGGAGGTCCGGTCCGCACTGGACGCCGGGGCCGTCGATCTGCATGCAAAAATCAAGGTCCGCATCGATGGAGAGATGAAAGAGACCACCGTCGGCCGGGTCGTGCTTTACGAGGTGATTCCCGAAACCATCTCCTTCGATGCGATCAACAAGGTCATGAACAAGAAGGAACTGGCCAACCTGATCAACCACTGCTACCGCACCCGCGGCGATAAAACCACCGTTCTTCTGGCCGACCGCCTGAAGGACATCGGGTTCAAATACGCCACCCATGCCGGGGTTTCGATTGCAATCCACAACATGGTGATTCCGGAAAACAAGAAAGAGATCGTAGCGCAGGCCGACAAGGACGTCTTGGGGATCCGGAAGCAGTACATGGAGGGATTGATCACCAACGGCGAACGATACAACAAGGTCATTGATATCTGGGCCCAGGCCACGGAGAAGATTGCCGACGAGATGCTGAGCGGAATCGGTACGGAGGAACGGACCGGACCGGACGGAAAAAGGATCAAGGGTGAAAGCTTCAATCCCATCTATATGATGGCCGACTCCGGTGCGAGAGGCAGCGCCGTTCAGATCCGTCAGTTGGCCGGGATGAGGGGGCTGATGGCGAAGCCGTCCGGCGAGATCATCGAAACCCCGATCCGGGCGAATTTCCGGGAAGGTCTGACGGTTCTCGAGTACTTTATTTCCACACACGGCGCCCGGAAAGGGCTTGCCGACACGGCATTGAAGACGGCCAATTCGGGGTATCTCACCCGGAGGCTCGTGGATGTGGCCCAGGATTGCATCATCTCGGAGGATGATTGCGGGACGATCGACGGGATTTACGTTTCCGCATTGATGGAAGGCGGGGAAATCATCGAGACGGCGGGTGAGCGCGTCCTGGGAAGGGTTGTCTTGGAAGATATCCGGGATCCCTTCACCCATGAAGTGCTGGTCAATGCGAATCAGGAAATCGATGAGGCCTTGGTGAGGAAGATCGATGACGCCGGAATCGAGAGGGTCAATATCCGGTCGGTGCTCACCTGCAAGTCGAGGCATGGCGTCTGCGCCATGTGCTATGGCCGCGACCTTTCCCGCGGGCGTCTCGTCAATATCGGCGAGGCGGTTGGCATCATAGCGGCCCAGTCGATCGGGGAGCCCGGGACCCAATTGACCATGCGGACCTTCCATATCGGCGGGACGGCAAAATTCGACGAACACTCCACGCTGGAGTCGAGGCATGACGGGATCGTCCGGTTCGTGAATCTCAATACGGTGAAAAGCAGATCCGGCGGGCTTGTCGTGATGAACCGCAACGGCGAGGTGCATGTCCTCGATGAACAGGAGCGGAGCCGCGGCAGGTATCCCGTTCCCTACGGGGCGCATATTAAAGTGGAGGACGGCAGCCGGGTGAAGGGACCCAGGGATCAGAAAAGAGGCGACCTCATTGCGGAATGGGATCCCTTCTCCATCCCGATCCTGGCTGAGGTGGACGGGACGGTCAAGTTTGGGGATATCATCGAAGGGAAGACCATGCAGGAGCTGGTGGACGAGGTGACCGGCCTCTCGCGGAAGGTCATCGTCGAGTTCAAGGGAACGGATATGCGCCCGCGGGTCTCGATCAAGGACAAGAAGGGCAGAACGGCCAAGGTTCCGGGGGCGAGCACCGTTGCCCGGCACCTCCTGTCGGTCGGGACCAACCTTGTGGTCTCGGAGAAGGATACAGTCTATGCCGGTGACATCCTCGCCAAGATTCCCCGGGAAACGACGAAAACAAAGGATATCACGGGCGGTCTTCCCCGCGTGGCGGAACTGTTTGAGGCGCGTAAACCGAAGGAATTTGCGGTGATCAGCGAGATTGACGGCGTTGTCTCCTACGGCAAGGATTCCAAGGGCAAGAGAAAGGTCGTGATCACCCCCGACGCCGAGGATGAAAAGGAATATCTGATTCCCAAGGGGAAACATGTCAGCGTCCAGGAGGGGGACCGGGTGATGGCCGGAGAGGCCCTCATGGACGGTGTCAACAATCCCCACGATCTCCTGATGATCAAGGGGGAAAAGGAGCTGGCCCGTTACCTGGTGGATGAGGTACAGGAGGTCTACCGGCTTCAGGGGGTCAAGATCAACGACAAGCACATGGAGGTGATCGTCCGCCAGATGCTCCGCAGGGTGATGATCAAGGATCCCGGGGATGCATCCTTCATGGCCGACGAGCAGGTGGAGCGGCTCCGCTTTCAGGAGGAGAATGAACGGGTCGTGGCCAAGGGCGGGAAACCGGCCCAGGGTGAACCCATTCTGATGGGGATCACAAAGGCGTCGCTCTCTACGCAGAGCTTTATCTCCGCCGCATCCTTCCAGGAAACGACGCGGGTTCTGACGGAGGCCTCCCTCGCCGGGAAAACCGATTATCTGCGCGGCCTCAAGGAGAATGTCATCATGGGCAGGCTGATTCCCGCGGGTACGGGACTCGCCATGTACAAAAAACTGGGGATAACAACGGTCGGCGAGGAACGGGCCCCGCTCGATGAAGACCGGCTGGAGCTTCCTACGGATGAAAAAAGTAACGAGAAAGTCCTTGACATCGAAGCGATGAATTGATAGTTAAAACGTCTTTTATTGAGCCACAGAAATGAGCAGTCAAATAAAAGGCTGGGAGGGGCAATGCCTACAATAAATCAGTTGGTTAGAAAGGGAAGGGCGAAGATCGTCAGGAAAGCGGCGACACCCGCTTTGGCCGGTTCACCGCAGCGACGGGGGGTTTGCGTCCGGGTTTACACCTCCACGCCCAAAAAACCGAATTCCGCCTTGAGAAAAGTGGCCAGGGTGCGGCTGACCAGCGGTTACGAGGTCACTTCCTATATACCGGGCGTTGGACATAACCTGCAGGAACATTCCGTCGTCCTGGTGCGCGGCGGTCGTGTCAAGGATCTTCCGGGTGTTCGTTACCACATCATCCGGGGGACGCTGGATGCCGTCGGCGTCCAGGACAGAAAACAGAGTAGGTCAAAATACGGGGCCAAGAGACCGGGCTAAGCGGGGATAGAGTCATGCCGAGGAGAAGAGAAGTTACCAAGAGGGAGATCCTGCCGGATCCGAAATACAACAACCGGCTGGTGGCGAGGTTCATCAACAACCTCCTGAAGCGGGGGAAGAAGAGTATTGCGGAGTCCATCCTGTATGGGGCCTTTGATATCATCCAGGATCGGGTCAAGGAGACTCCGGTCGATATTTTTGAAAAGGCCGTGAACAATGTCAAACCGGTGATCGAGGTCAAGTCGAGGCGCGTCGGTGGATCGACGTATCAGGTGCCGACGGAGGTGATTCCCTCCCGCCGGGTTGCCCTCGGGATCCGTTGGCTGATTACCCATGCGCGGGAACGCTCCGAAAAAACGATGCGGGAAAAACTGGCCGCGGAGCTGATCGATGCGGCGAACAATCGGGGTGGGGCGGTCAAGAAGAGGGAAGCCGTCCACAAGATGGCCGAAGCCAACAAAGCCTTTGCCCATTATCGATTTTAGCGGGGACTCCTTTTATATCACACCGGATGGACCATATCTTACAGACCGGTGTCCGATTTCAGCAGTGGGTGGTGTGCCGGCGGGTGGAACGCCGAATGGTGCGTTGCTCCCGGCGGCCGCGATTCCTGCGGCGGGTGCGTGACGGATTCATTATAGGGAAATGATTGGATAAGACCGGAACGAAAACAAACGAACCATTCAACGTTTAAGGAGGTTAGAGATGGCTAAGAAAAAATTTGAGAGGACGAAGCCGCACCTGAATATCGGCACCATCGGTCATGTTGATCATGGAAAGACCACATTGACGGCCGCGATCACAAAACACTTGGCCTCTAAGGGATTGGCCGAGTTCAGGCCCTTTGATTCCATCGATAATGCTCCGGAAGAAAAGGAGAGAGGGGTCACCATCAACATCTCGCATGTGGAATATCAGA
>CAKKRN010000281.1 GCA_919902745.1 Syntrophaceae bacterium
TTGATTGATAAGAACTTCCTTTTCGTGGTGGGAGTATATGAAGAAGAATTTTGTGTGTCAAGAGGATTTTGTCCGAATTTAAAAGATATTGTCAATACAGAAAAATTCGTTTGGACAAGTTGACCCGCCCACGGGAACCCGGCTGATACTGGGCCTCGATAAGTTCCGATACGTCATAACGGCTGATCGGAGTCATTTCAGTCCCTGTTTTTCAAATGCGGTCTACGCGGTGGCGCAGTCGGCTTCGCGGTCGCGGCGGTCGAAGGGGGCGGCGTAGGTGATGGTGCGCTGCCGGAGGCCGGGGCTATCCCAACTTCGCGAGCAGGGCCTGGGAGACCTCCTTTACGCCGGGCGTGCCGTCCACCTTGAGAATTGTGGCACGCGCCCTGAAGTAGTCCACGGCGGCCAGCGTCCCCGTTTGCTTGTCGTAGTAGATCCCGTGGCGCTTGTCGATCGCCGCCTCGTCCTGGTCGTCGGCCCGGGCGGTCAGCTTGTCGCAGCCGCAGACGCGGCAGACCGGCTTCCCGTCTTTTTCTGCAGGCTTGATCGCGTCGATGAAGATGTTGTTGGGGTGGTTGTTGTCCGTGGCGCAGAGCCGGCGACCCATGATTCGCTTCTTGGCGATCTCACGGTCCAGGATGATTTCGATGACGCAGTCAAGCTTCATCCCGGCCTCCTGAAGCGCCTTCCCGAGGGCCTCCGCCTGGGCGAGATTCCGGGGGAATCCATCCAAGAGCCAGCCGCCTTTGCAATCCGCTTCCCGAAGACGGTTCAGGATCATCGGGACGGTGATCGCATCGGGAACCAACTCGCCGCGGTCGATAAAATCCTTTGCTTTATTGCCAAGTTCCGTTCCATTCTTAATGTTTTCCCTGAAGATCACGCCCGTCTCGATGTGGGGGACGCCGTACCGCTTCTGAACCACCGCGCCCTGTGTTCCCTTGCCGCTGCCGTTCGGTCCGAAAATCAGAATGTTCATGTTCGTGAACTCCTTTCACGGGATTGGTCAAGCGGTTACCGCCGCCTGTTCGCAACGGGAAAATGCAATCCATTTTCTCATGGCCCACGGCCATGACCGGTCAGTGTCCTCAGGAGGGGCCGCAACTGGTGGCGGCGCAGCTTCCGCACTCGGCGCCGCCGGCGGATGTGTTGCCGATCTTTCCGGCAAAGGCGGACAAAAGCCGCTCCGCCTTCTTCGACCCGCACTTCGGACAGGCGACGACTGTCTTATCCTCCCGGCTCCGGAAGAGGACCTCAAAGGGTTCACCACATTTTCGGCACTTGAATTCATAAATCGGCATCGGTTTATCTCCTCCGACGGACCGCAACATCCCCCCGCTCGTTACGATCGCGGAAGATGACAGGCCCTTGAACTTTATTTGTTGTCGGGAGATTAGAAGAAATCCTCGAAAATGTCAAGGCAGATCGCATGC
>CAKKRN010000282.1 GCA_919902745.1 Syntrophaceae bacterium
TCACCACTGCGCCCATCGAACACTCCGTTCCCATGCGCCCCGTCTCGGTTATGCAACCAATTTTTCGATTCTCGACAGCGAGGATGCGCGGCAACTGATCAACACCTGCATCACGGAGAGCGGGATCGACGGGAAGGGCGACAAATTTCCGCGGGGGGACGTGGTCGGCGACATGGTCAGCCTGGCCGTCAATACGGAGGTCCCGCTGCTCGACGTCGTGGCCGCGCGGTATCCTTTTTTCGCCCACCGCTCGGAGGAGATCGCCGCCGTGGCCGCGCGTTACCGGAAGCGGAAGAAGGAACTTAACGTCATGGATTTCGACGACCTTCTCTTCCTCTGGCGCGAGCTCTTGCTTCGCTTCGACGACGTCCGCGACTTTTATGCCGGACGTTTCCTCCACGTCCTCGTCGACGAGTATCAGGATACGAACCGGCTCCAGGCGGAGATCATGGACCTCGTCGCCTCCCGCCACCGCAATCTGATGGTCGTCGGCGACGATTCGCAGAGCATCTACTCTTTCCGCGGCGCGAATTACGAAAACATCATGCGCTTCCCCGATCGCTATCCGGAATGCAAGATCTTCAAATTAGAGACGAACTACCGGAGCACGCCGGAGATCCTCCATCTGGCGAACCTGAGCATCACGAACAACGAGCGCCAGTTTCAGAAAACGCTGAGGGCCGTGCGGGAGGGGGGGATCCGCCCCGTCCTTGTCCCGGCCCGGAACGTCCTCCAGCAGGCCGATTTCGTCGCCCAGCGAATCCTGGAGATCAACCGGAGCGGTGTCCCGCTTGGGGAGATCGCCGTCCTCTACCGGGCGCACTACCATTCGATGGAGGTGCAGATGGAGCTGACCCGTCGGGGAATTCCCTTCGAGATCCGCTCCGGAATCCGTTTCTTTGAACAGGCGCACATCAAGGACGTGACGGCCTACCTCCGAATCCTCGTCAACCCGCGGGACGAACTCGCCTGGAAGCGGGTCCTCGGCCTCTACGAAAAGATCGGTCGGGTGACCGCGGAGAAGGTCTGGAGGTTCGTCTCCCGCCTTTCCGATCCCCATGCGGCTGTCTTGACGGAGGATTTCAAAGGGTGCGCACCCCGGTCGGCGACGCCCGGACTCTGTCGTTTTCAGGAAACCTTCCGCGCGCTTCACGGCTGCGAAAGCAGCAATCCGTCCATTCTGATCGAAACGATCCTCAAAAGCGGTTACAGCGACCTTCTCCGGGAGAGGCACACCGATGCGGCATCCCGCGAGGATGATCTGATTCAGTTTGCGAATTTTTCTTCCCGTTTTC
>CAKKRN010000283.1 GCA_919902745.1 Syntrophaceae bacterium
GGTGATGATCATCCCGCCCATATCCACGGCGCCGGGGCTGACGAGGAGTCTCTCCTCTCCTTCAAGGAAATAGGCTGCCGGCCGGAGCTTCAGCCGGGGAAAGAGGATCAGGCGCCACCCTTCCCCGGTGCGGGTGCAAAGAATGTTCAGCAGCGGCTCGTCGTCGGAGGTCGTCGAGCGGCCGAGCGTGCCGATCAGCTCCACGACCGCCGCCGCAACGGTTCCTTCTTCCCTCCCCTCGATCACCAGAATCCCGCGGGCCAGCCCCGCCGTCCGGCAGATCTCCACGCCATCCCGCCGCCGCGCCCCGGTCCGTTTTCGGGGATCCAGAATCTCCTGTTCCACCGGCATCAGACCGGCGGGGGCCGCCTGGAAATGGAGGTGGTCCGGCGCCGAGGCGCCGGCGCGCGGGCCGTTGTAGAAGAGGGTCATCCGGGGACCGAAGTCCACAGCAAACCTAAGAAATGTTATCATATTCTCCGGGAGCGACTGGGGAAGATGGCGGCGGTGCGCAATCGTCAGATGGCCCGGAAAGATCGGCATCGGATTGCACAGGACGAGATAGTCGTCCCGGTAGAGGATCGCCTGCTGTTCCGGCGGGAGATGGTCGGGGCAGAGAAAACAGGGGCGCCGCCGAATGGTTTCGGGATCGACCCTTGCGCCGCTGCTGACGATCCGCCTCGGATTGAACTGGATTTTGACGCCCCAGCCGTTGCCGCGGATCTCGCGCAACCTGGCCTCCCCCAGGGCCTCATACCCCCCGGCGAGGCCGGGCCAGGTTTTCTTCTGCCGTTCGAGAAGAGCGACCGCCAAGTCGGCAAGGGGCGTTCCGCTGCGCCCGTCAAAAACGGCAGAAGATCGCCGCTCCAATCCTTCGACCGTCCCACTGTTTGGCGTCATGATGGCTGTTCCCGCAAAATGTTATCATTCCCGTTCCGGCGAGAATCCGTAGAATAAAAGTAATTGGAATAAATGGATTTCCGTCTTCAGTCTCATTCCCCGATCACATTGAAGCCGATCAGATGGGGAACGGTCGTCCCGCCCATCCGGAACGGTTCCTCCCTTACGAACCGGAAGCCGCGCTTTTCGTACCAGCGGCGGGCCGCCTCGTTCTGGACCATCACCCCGACCCAGAGATCTCCAAGGTTATAGGACAAAGCTTTCTCCTCCGCGGCCCGAAGAAGCCTTCCGCCGATCCCTTTCCGCTGAAAGTCCGGCAGCAGATAAAGCGAGGCCAGGAAGAGGCGGTTTTCGCTTTTATTAAACTGCGTCCGGGCGAAACCCGCCGCTTCGCCGTCCGCCTCGCCGATGAAGCCGTGAACGAAAGGGCTTTCATGCAGATGAGTCAGGGATTCAATCCGGTAGGTTGCCTCATGGTAGGCGCGGAGATCCTCCTCCGGAACGAAGGCGCTGTAGGCGGCCATCCAGGATTCCCAGAGGATCCACCGCACCGCCGGCAGGTCCTCCATCAGCCACGGCCGGATCAGGATCTCCATCCCCTCACCCCGTTCAGTTTTCGTCGCGCACGGATCTCGATCGTCCGGAGCCGGTCCTTGTAGGCGTCGTGGCGATTCGCCTGCTCGATGGAAAGGGCGGCGTCCGTGTTCCCCTCCCAGCGGCGGCAGAGGTAGAGGCTGTCATAGATCCGGCCGATCCGGTATTCCCGCGACAGGCGGAGGGCCGCCGCATAATCCTCGCCGTAGCCGACGTTCGGAAACCCGTTCCGGCGGAGGATCGCCGTGTTGAAGGCCCTGGGCGCCCCCAGACCGTTGATGCGCAGCGCGTTGTTTCGCCCGTTTACGTCGGTCCACTCCCGGTGGTCGATCAGCCCGGGCGGGATCTCCCGCAGATTGCCGTCAACAAGGGTGTATGCGCCGACGACCAGCGCACAATTCCCCCGCCGCAGCAGATCGATGAGCCGCTGGAGGACATCGTCTCCCTGGTAGAGGTCGTCCGAATCGAGCTGGACGGCGTACCGGCCGCAGGCTTTGGAAAAGATCGCCTCGTTCCAGCAGCCGCCGATGGAGAGATCCATCCGCGTTGGAACGATGTGTTTCAGCGCGGGATGGCGGCCGGCGAGGTCCGCGAGGATCGCCGTTGTGCCGTCGGTGGAATGGTTGTCCACCACGATCACGTTGAACGGAAAATCGGTCCGCTGCGCGAAAGCGCTCTTGACTGCGTCGGCCACGGTCCGGGCCCGGTTCCGGACGGGGATGACGACGCTCGCCTCCACGGGAAAAGGATCTCGCGAAGGTAAAACGTCGCGAAACACCGGGGCAAGCCAGGCGCCGATCCGGCGAAGGTGCGTGGTCGCGACCGCCTCCATCTCTTCCTGGAACGCCCGGTTCCCCGGATCGACGTACGCGAATTGCCCCCTGAACTGCTGGGGACAGATTTCAAATCTGTCCCCGACTGTCTTGTCCCCCTGCCCGGTCCCGTCCGCCCCGGTCGGGGCGGCATCCGCAACAACGGAGAGGCGCTCCGGGAGATGGAAGAGCGCCCGATCGGTCGAGAGCTTCAGGCGGAGGTCATACCAACCGGCCCACCGGCAGGGCGGGATCGCCCCGTACTTCCGGAGCGCCCGGCGCGCGGCGACCGTAGAAATCAGCATTACGGGACCGAAATCGAAACCGTCGCGGATGCTCCCTGTCTGGTAGTCGTTCACCGGATGTTCAAGGATATTTCCCCCGCGGATCTCGGCGTAATCCGCATAGACCATTCCCGCCCCGGTCGCCTCCGCCGTCTCGACCAGACGTTCCGGGGCGCGGGGATCGGGCCGGACATCCCCCGAAGAAATATGGAGCAGATAGCGTGTGGCGACCTTTGCGAGAAGGGCGTTCCAGGTCGGGCCGGAAGAGGGATCGG
>CAKKRN010000284.1:0-12929 GCA_919902745.1 Syntrophaceae bacterium
CAACGCCTCTTTCATGTTCTTCAGGCGTGTTCCCCACGGGCGTGGGGATGAACCGCCCCCCCCCCCGCGCGGGGGCGTGGTGGGATAGGGTCTTGACAGCCTTCGTGATTTACTGCAGGGTTTCGGGACCTTTGGGGAGGTGAAGATGGCGCTCTCCGCATCCAGGTCAAGACTCACATCGTTCAGTGCCTATCCCATTCGCGTTGCGACGGCCAAGCTTCAAAGCGGACAAAGCAAGCATCACCACGACCAGGCCGAACAGGGCGGTGGTGCGGTATGTGCCGGCGACGGCATCGGCTATGGCTTCACGCGGCAGGTCGGCCAGGTTGGTTACGGTGGGGAGACCGCTGAGGACGATCACATGAGCGGTGAACAGAGCGCCCATCAGCGGGAGCCCCGTGCTGGTGCCCAAGGTGCGGGAGAGACTGAGCAGTCCCGAAGCCACTCCGAGACGATTTTTCGGCGCGCGTCCCATGACGGCGCTGTTGTTGGGGGCTTGAAAAAGCCCCATGCCGATCCCGATGGGGGCTATGCGCAGCAGGTAACCCAGCCCGGAAACGCCGGCGTGCAGGGTTCCCACCGCCAGACAGCCGCCGACCAGGAACAGCAGCCCGATAAGGGAGATAAGACGGGAACCATGTTTGTCCGAAAGAGTGCCGGCCCAGGGTGAAACCATGCCCATGCTGACGGGCCCCGCCATCATGAAGAGACCGGCTTTTACCGTGGAATAACCCATAACCAACTCCAGGAAAAACGGCAGGACCAGAAAACCGCCGCTCATGACGAACGCCAAAAAGCCCATGACCAGGTTCAGGCTGAACAGCGGATCACGGAAGATGGTCAGGTCGATCATCGGCTGATGCACGCGGGTTTCCAGAAAGACAAACAAGAACAGGCCAACAACGGCTGCGGCCAGCAGGCCAAGGACAACAGCGGTGGCAAAACCCGTCCGTTGTCCCACGGTCATGGCCAAGGCGTAGCACACCAACGTAACCAGCAGCAGGAGTGCGCCGGCCGCATCGAAACGTTGTCCGACCTGACCGGTCCTGAGGTAAGGGGCGTGTTTCCAGATCACAAATCCGGCGAGGAAACCGATGGGCACGTTGACCAGGAACACCCAGCGCCATCCGGCCATGCCTATAATCAGGCCGCCCATGGCCGGCCCCATGGCCAGGCCGAAGGCGACGATCCCGCCGCTGATGCCCAAGGCCCGTCCCCGTTCTTCAGGAGGGAAGACCATCGTTATGATGGCCGCGCCCACAGCCTGAGTCATGGCCGCACCAAGCCCCTGGAAGGCCCGGAAACCGATAAGCCAGCCCACGCTTGGCGAAGCGCCGCAGAGCAGAGAACCAAGCGTGAAAACGGTAAGGCCGGCCAGGTAGAGCTTTTTGGGGCCGACAATATCCCCCAGCCGGGCGGCTCCCAGCATAAGCGACGTGAGCACCAGGACATAGCCGACAGTCACCCATTGGATGGTGGCGAAATTGGTATTGAGCTCCTTTACCAGCGTGGGCAGGGAAATATTGACGATGCTGATGTCAAGGGTGGCCATAAGTATGCCCAGACCGACGCCGGCCATCGCCCACCATTTATGCCGGTAAATCCCGGCAGAGCTATTCGGGCTGAACGGTTCCACTCTCTGCTGCGACCTTTCTTTGGCCACCCCCGAGCCGGAAGCCGCCCGGAGTCGATCCGGGTCTTTTCGCTTCCGAGTCAAACGGTGATAAAGATTTGGGGGCGTCTATCATCAAAATGGAGGACAAACCGCAGGCGGGATCATCGCATCATCACGCAGCGCATGTTGAGGCGGGAGGCCACATCCGCCTTCGTCAGCGGAACCCGGAAGATCTCCCGGATCTCCCGGCACGGGGCCTCGTCGTTGCGGTAGATGACCCCGATCGGGATCTTCTCTCCCCAGAGGTCGGCCGTCCGGATGGCCTCGTAACGATCGGTCAGGGGCCTTTCCAGTTTGAAGACCCGCTCCCGGTACCAGGCGTAGGTGTTGATCTTGTTGAAGCTGACGCAGGGTTGGAGGATGTCTACGACGGCCGTTCCCTTGAAGAGGATCGCCTCCAGGATGAGCGCCTTCAAGTGTTCCTTGTCGCCGGCGAAACCGCGGGCCACGAAGGGGGCGCCCATCGTGATGGCGAGGGCAAGCGGATTCAACGGGAGGTTCGGATTTCCGCCGGGGCTCAGGTCGTTTTTCACGGAAAGGGCCGTCGTGGGGGAACTCTGACCTTTCGTCAGGCCGTACACCTGATTTTCGGAGACCAGGATCGTGATATCCAGCCGCCGGCGGAGGGTCTGGATGAAGTGGTTTCCCCCTTCGCCGTACATGCAGCCGTCTCCGGAGTAGGCGATGACGGTCAGGTCGGGACGGGCAAGTTTGATCCCGACGGCGGGCGGCAGGGAGCGGCCGTGAAGGCCGTTGAAATAGTTCACGTCCAGATACTGGGGCATCTTTGCGGCCTGTCCGATCCCCGACGTCAGGACGATCCTGTTCCGCGGGACGGGGAGTTCCCGGAGAACCTTCTCCAGCACGTCGCGGATCGCGAAATTGCCGCAGCCGGGACACCAGCCGGTCTCGATTTTCGGTTCCATCGCTCCCCTCCTCAGGTCAGCAAACCTTTCAGTGTCCGATAGAGCTCCTCGACGGTGAAGCAGTCGCCGTCGTATTTCAGCACGTTTTGATCGACGGCGATGCCGAGTTCCCGCTTCAGCAGTCCGGCGAACTGGCCCGTTGCGTTGTTTTCCACACAGATCCGCTTCTTCGCCTCCAGACGGTAAGGGGCGATCATCGCGGGCGTCAGCGGATAGACCTGCCCGAAGTGGAGGACGCAAACCGAAAGACCGTCGGCGTTGAGCCGCTCCACGGCCTCCTTCACGATGAGGCGGTTCGACCCCCAGCAGAGAATGATGGCGGCGGCGTCCATTGCGCCGTAGAGCGTCGGCAAAACGGCCTCCTGTTTCAGAAGCCCCATCTTCTTCAGGCGCTTGTCCACCATCCGCTTCCGCAGATCCGGCTCCTCCGTGATCTTCCCCTCCTCGTCGTGCTCGTCCGAGTCGAGCTTGACCAGCGCGTCGGAGAGTCCCGGAAAGGTCAGCGGAGAGATTCCGTCCTCCGTCAGACGGTACCGTTTGTAGGTTTCGTCGAAGACCGGGTATTCGCGGGCGATCACCTCCAGCGGGATCTCCTCCTCTTCGACGACATGGACGGAGTCGGCGAAGTACTGGTCCGTCAGCAGAAAGACGGGGATCTGAAACCGGTCGGCGAGATCAAAACTTTTTCGGGCCAGCGTGATGGTTTCCTCAATCGAACCGGGTGCGAAGAGGATCCTCGGGAATTCCCCGTGGCCGGCATGGAGGATGAAGTTCAGATCCCCCTGTTCGGTCCGGGTGGGAAGCCCGGTGGCCGGACTGGGCCGCTGGGCGACGGCGACGACAATCGGCGTCTCCGTCATCCCCGCGAGTGACACCCCCTCCTGCATGAGCGCGAAGCCGCCGCCGGAGGTGGCCGCCATCGACCGGACGCCGGCGTAGGAGGCGCCCAGGGCCATGTTGATCGCGGCGATTTCGTCCTCCGCCTGCTCAAAATGAACGGGGAGGTCCTGGGCCTCGGAGAAGTAGTGCAGGATGGAGGTCGCCGGCGTCATCGGGTAGCCGGCCATGAACCGGCAGCCGCCCAAAAGCGCCCCGAAGGCCAGGGCCTGGTTGCCGTCGAATTTGACCGGGCAGACGGCGGCCGCGGAAACGGGGAACGCCCCGGCGATACCCCACCGCACGGCGAAATCACCACCCTTCTTCAGGTACTCCGCTTTCCCGGACTCGGCCGCCTCCGCCATCTTCTCCGGCGTTACGCCGATGACGGCCAGAACGATTCCGACCAGGACCGTGTTGGCGGCTCGCATCTCCCCGAAGAGCCTCTTGCTCTCGGCGCCGATTTCCTTCGTCATCTCCCGTGAGAGGAAGATGCCGCCTTCGCGGAGGTCCGGTCTGTGCAGCGCCTCCGTTTCGTCGTCGAGGGCGGCAATCATCTCCCATTTCCCCCCGTTCAGCGCATGGACCGGATGGTCGGCAATACGGACCATGTGGAAGTTGTGCCCGCCCCGGATGCGGGACATGTAGTGCTTCGCGGCGAAAAAATAATAGTTGAGCCTCGTCAGGATCTCCGTCAGCTCCAGTTCGACGGAAAAGGCGCCTTGCCCTCCCTCTCCGCCTATCAGGACGTTGAATTCCATGATTCCCCTTCCCGGATGAACCAAAAATGTTCATCCCCTTCATCTTTTAGATAATCGGACGACAGTTGTGCCATTCCGTTGCTTGCTCAAAGGCGTGACCCGCCTGCAACGCTTTTGCTTCCCCCCAATGCTTTGAGATAATCTGCAACCCGATGGGCAAATTCTCGCCTGTAAACCCGCACGGGACGGACAACGCCGGGAGACCGGACAGGTTGAAGGGCGCGGTAAAGCGCGTCAACTGGCGGGCGGCTTCGATGGCTTGAGTCCCCTCGATGGGCGGCGCGGGGATGGGGGTGGTTGGCAGCAGTAAAATATCAAATTTTTCAAAGAATATCTCGAAGCGGCGGCGACCTTCGGCCTGCGTCCGCCGCGCAAGCGCATACTCGCTGGAAGTTAACGCCGCGCCGATCTCCAGCCGCTGACGGACATCCGCACCGAACCAGTCGGGGCGCTTCGCCAGCCGCTCGCGGTGA
Organism: Syntrophaceae bacterium; assembly: GCA_919902745.1. Classification (GTDB taxonomy): domain Bacteria; phylum Desulfobacterota; class Syntrophia; order Syntrophales; family UBA5619; genus UBA5619. Next base: position 4,712 of record CAKKRN010000284.1, read on the forward strand.
AAAGCCGCCCCGTCGGCCTGGGTCATGCGGCCGTTCGCCAGCGCCAGATCCGCGAGCCAGGACATGTCCACCTTCTCCACCTGCGCGCCCAAATCCTTGAAAACTTGCGCGGCTTCGGCCACGCCTGCCAGCACTTGCGGGTCGGATGCTTCGACGTACCCCCCCGCCGCCAGCGCCACGCGCCAGCCCCTGACGCCGTCTTCGAGATGGACGAGATAATCATCCACGGGAATATCCGCCGAAGCAGGATCATGCGGGTCAAACCCGGCCATCGCCGCAAGCATCATCGCCGCGTCCCGCGCTGTGCGCGTCAGCGGGCCGACATGGTCAAGGTTCCACGAGAGCGGGACTACCCCACGGGTACTAACTCGTCCATAAGTCGGTTTGAGTCCGACCACACCGCACAAAGAAGCCGGGATGCGGATCGAGCCGCCCGTATCCGTGCCGAGGGCAGCCAGACACATCCCCGTCGCCACTGCCGCCGCCGACCCGGACGAGGAGCCGCCGGTCACACGCGTTAAATCCCAGGGATTTTTAACCGCCCCGTAATGCGGGTTGACGCCCGTCACACCCAGCGCGATTTCGTGCGTGTTGGTTTTTCCTAAAACCACCCCGCCGGAGAGTTTGAGTTTCAGCACCACCTGGGCATCTTCCGCAGGGATGTGATCGGCAAAAAACTTCGAGCCGGCTGTGGTACGGATGCCCGCCGTCTCGAAAAGGTCTTTCAGAGCGACGGGCATTCCCAGCAAAGAAAATTGCTCCAGGTTGGACGGTTGGACCGTAAGCAGCGCGTCGGCCTGCAAGGCCCCCTGGCGGGCTAATTCGGGCGTCAGGGTGATAAAGGCGTTGATTGTCGGGTTGAGGCGCTCAATTTGACGGAGACAGGCTTCGGTCAATTCGAGCGCGGAAAACTCCCGGCGGCAAAGTTGCTCAAGAGCGGTAAACAGGTTGATGGTAGAAAGGTCCGGTTTCATATTCCCTATTCTCCCTTCGCCCGATTCGGGGCCGTGGGCGGCTCTTTTCCTTTTCCCAGCATATAGGCGTCGATCACGGAAAAGAGCCAGCAAACGACGATCATCGGCACGATGAGGGGGGAATACCAGTCACCGGATGCGGAAGAGGCCGCCGCACGATTGGCAACGGCGTTCAGGTCCACGAGCCCGCCCTGGCTCTGTATTTTCTCGAGCTCCTGAAGAGCGCCGACCGTCGCCTGCGCAATCAGAACGCCCAGGCCGGTCAGGGTGAGAACCATCGGGATCAGCCCCCGCACGTACCGCTTGAGGTGCATCTGTCCCAGACCTGGAAAAACCAGGGCCGACAACAGCGCGGCTTTGATTGCCGTTTTCATGACCCACCTCCCTCTGATGATGATGACCCGAGTTAGATCAATGATATCATATTCACCCTCAAAACCCCAACACCGGAATTGGCTCCGATACTTTTTTCTTGACAACCCGGGAAAGCTGTGTTTATACTTCATCACACTTCACAGGAAGCATGTAAGGCGGGCAGAAAAGAGATGGCAACGAAAATTTTATTCACAAACTGGTATTGGTTTTATTACTTTTTCGCACCGGTCTGCCCGCTGCTTAGGAGGACGTAAGGGAAACCCGACAACGTAGTTAAACTAAGCCATGGACAGACCGAAAGACGCTGCCCATGGCTTTTTTGTTTTTTGGCCGTGGTGGCAGCGCCGAGCTCACCACGGCCTTTTGATTCAAGCGAGGTGGAACATGATTATTCTTATGAAAAAAAATGCGACGGAAGAACAGATCAACCATGTAACCGAATGGATCACGTCGGTGGGGTACCAGACCCACCTCTCCCGGGGCGTGGAGCGGACGATCATCGGCGCCATCGGGGACGACCACGGCATGATCCATCTGAAATCGGCGGCCTTCCTCCCCGGCGTGGAAAAGGTCGTGCCGATCCTGAAACCCTACAAGCTTGCCGGACGAGAGTTCCAGGAGAAGGACACGGTCATCCAGGTCGGCGAGGTCCGGATCGGCGGTCCCGCGTTCACCGTCATCGCCGGCCCCTGCGCCATCGAAAGCGAAGAGCAGATGATGGAATGCGGCTACGTCGCCAAAAAGGCGGGGGCGAAGATCCTCCGCGGCGGCGCCTTCAAGCCGCGGACGTCGCCCTACAGCTTCCAGGGGATGGAAGAAGAGGGGCTGAAGATCCTCAAGAAGGTCGGAGAAAGGACGGGGATGCCCGTCGTGACGGAGGTGATGAACACGACGGACGTGGATATGATCGAGGAGTACAGCGACATCCTGCAGATCGGCGCCCGCAACGTCCAGAATTTCGCCCTCCTGAAGAGGGTCGGCCAGTGCCGAAAGCCGGTCCTGCTCAAGCGGGGGCTGATGACGACGATCGAGGAGCTTCTCATGTCGGCGGAATACATCCTCTCTTCGGGAAATGGGCAGGTCATCCTCTGCGAACGGGGGATCCGCACCTTCGAGACGGCGACCCGGAACACGCTCGACATCAGCGCCGTTCCCGTGCTCAAGGAGCTGACCCACCTGCCGGTCATCATCGATCCGAGCCATGCCGCCGGCCATGCGAAATACATCATCCCCCTAACCCGGGCGGCCGTGGCCGTGGGAGCGGACGGCGTCATCGTCGAGATCCATCCGGAGCCGGAAAAGGCATTCTCGGACGGCGCCCAGTCCTTGAGACCGGAACAGTTCTACCGGCTCATGGACGAGGTCAACATTCTGGAAGCCGCGATGCGGGATGGAATCGGAGGACTCCAATGAATCAGATGAACGTGAATATCAGCGGGAAGGCCGACCATTCTTACGAAATATACATTGGCGAGGAGATCCTGGACCGCATGGGAATGATCCTGGCAAGGGACGGCCGGGCGCAGCGGTATGTCATCGTCACGGATACCCACATCGACGCCCTTCACGGGGAGCGGGTGCAGGCCGCGCTCGAAAAGATGGATCTCCGGGTTGACCGGATCACGGTGCCGCCGGGTGAAGCGGCCAAGGGGATAGAAACCGTACTGGCCGTCACCGAGCGCCTGACCGCCCTCGGAGCGGACCGGCAAACCGTCCTGATCGCGCTGGGCGGCGGCGTCGTCGGCGACCTGACCGGTTTCGCCGCCTCGATCTACCTGCGGGGAATCCCCGTGATCCAGCTCCCGACGACCCTCCTCGCCCAGGTGGACAGCAGCATCGGCGGGAAGACAGGGGTGGACACCGCCGCCGGAAAGAACCTGCTCGGGACGTTCAACCAGCCGAAGGGGGTCTTTATCGACATCGCCTTCCTGCGGACGCTGCCCGACGAGATGTTCCGCAGCGGCCTCGCCGAGGTGATCAAATACGGGATCATCGAATCGCCCGGACTGCTGGACGACCTGGAAGGGGCGGTCGCAGCCGGCGGCCTGCGGGAGACCGCCTTCCTCGAACGGATCATCGCGACGGCCTGCCGGATCAAGAAGGAAATCGTTGAACTTGACGAACGGGACCGGGGGCTCCGGCGGATCCTGAACTTCGGCCACACGGTCGGCCACGCCGTCGAGGCGGCCTCCGGCTATGCGCTTTCCCACGGCGAGTCCGTGGCCATCGGGATGGTTGCGGCGGCGCGCCTCTCCGAGAGGCTTCACGGCCTGCCGGCGGGCGACGCAGCGCGAATCGCGGCGGTCATCCAGTCCGTCGGACTACCCGACCGGATCCCCGCGGAGATGGATCTGGAGGACATTCTCTCGCGGCTATCCCTCGATAAGAAGAAGGAGGGCGGAACGATCCACTTCGTCATGATCCGGAAACTGGGAACCCCCTTTTTGAACGGGGGCGTCCCGGAGGGAATCCTGCGGGATGCACTGAAAGGACTGAAACCATGAGCCAGGAACCCCTGCAGGAACTCAGAGAGAAGATCGAGCAAACAGACCGGGAGATCGTCCGCCTCCTCAACGAGCGGGCGGCCGTCTCGATCGAGATCGGAAAGGCCAAGCGCGCTGAAGAACGGGAGGTGTACGACCCCTCCCGGGAAGCGATGGTCTATCGGCATCTGGAAACACTCAACGACGGCATCCTTTCAGAGGCGGCCCTCCGGGGGATTTTCCGGGAGATCCTCTCCGCCTCCCGCTTCCTCCAGACGCCGACTACCGTCGCCTTCTTGGGACCGGAAGCCTCTTTCAGCCACCAGGCCGCCCTGGCCCACTTCGGCGGGGGAATCGCCGCCATACCCACGGCGACGATCCCGGAAGTGTTCGACGAGGTAGAGCGGGGAAAACAGCGGTGGGGGATCGTTCCCGTCGAAAACTCCGCCGAGGGTTCGGTCAAAACCACGCTGGACAAGCTGATCTCGACGCCGCTGACCATCCGGGCGGAGGTGTACCTTCGGGTCCGCCACTGCCTCCTCGCCGGCGGCGACGACATGGATGCGCTCCGGAAGGTCTACTCCCACCCCCAAGCCCTCGCCCAGTGCCAGATGTGGCTGCGAACCCACCTGCCCGGCATCCCCCTCATCGAGGTGGAAAGCACGGCGGGGGCGGCCCGCCGGGTGCGGGAGGACAAGCGGGGGGCTGCCGTCGCGAGCATTCTCGCGGCCGAGGTGTACGGCCTCAATATCCTTGCCGAGGGGATCGAGGACAATCCCGCCAACACGACCCGGTTTCTCGTCATCGGGCCGAAGCCGGGGAAAGCGGGCGGAGGAATCACCGGCCGGGACAAGACCTCCATCCTCTTCGGAACGCCCCATGTTCCGGGCGCCCTCCAGCGGGCCTTGACCCCTTTCGCCGAGGCGGGACTCAACCTGATGCGGATAGAGTCCTTCCCGATGCGGGATCGGATGTGGGAATATCTCTTCTTTGCCGACTTCGCCGGTCACATCGACGAGGAAAAGACGCGGCAATGTTTGCATGAACTGGAAGGCAGAACGGCCTTCCTGAAGATCCTGGGTTCCTACCCTCGAGGAATGGAAGAAAACCCCCTCCGGGGGGAAACCCTTGTGGAGCGGCCCGTGGAAAGCGGGGATGGAAAGGATCGAAGCGGATGATGGCGATCAGGCCGCTCGGGGGACTGGACGCCGTCGTCCGGATGCCGGGCTCGAAGAGTTACACGCAGCGGGCGATGGTGATCGCCGCGCTGGCGGAGGGAGAATCGCTGCTGCGGGACGCCCTGCTGTCCGAAGACACGCTTGGCCTCGCCGGGGCGCTCCGCCTCCTCGGGGCGGATGTGCGGACGACAGACGCGGAGATGATCATCCGCGGCGGCGGCGGTAAGATTGTCCGCCCGCCGCACGAGCTCCATCTGGGAAACAACGGCACGGCGATCCGCCTGCTTGCGGGGATGGCCTCCCTCGGCGAAGGGCCATTCGTCTTGACGGGGGACCGGCGTCTGTGCGAAAGACCGATGAAACCCCTTCTTGACGCGCTCACGGACCTCGGGGTCGCAATCCATACGGACGGGGAGAGGGGCTACCCCCCGGTCACGATCCGGGGAGGTCGTCTCCGGGGCGGCAAAGTGGCGCTCCGGGACATCGGCAGCAGCCAGTACGTCTCCTCGCTTCTGATCGTCGCCCCGTTCGCCGCCGGGGAGACCGTCATTGTGCTGGAGGGCCGAATCCCCTCCCTCCCCTACATCGCGCTCACGGTCGAAACGATGGAGGGCTTCGGCGTGAAGGTCCTCACGGAAGGCGCCGGCCGTTACGTGATTTCTTGCGGGCAACGTTACGCGGCGTCTGAATACCGAATCGAGGGGGACGCCTCAAGCGCCTCTTATTTCTTCCTTGCCGCGGCCCTGCTGAAGGGCCGGATCCGGGTGGAGAATATCGATCCGCGCACCCGTCAGGGAGATATCGGTTTCCTCGCGATCCTGGAGCGGCTCGGCAGCACGATTCTCCGGGGGGAGCGCCATGTGGAAGTCCGGGGAGGCGAACTGCCCGCGGGGGAGATGAACTTCGATCTCGGGGAGATGCCGGACATCGTGCCGACGCTTGCGGTCCTCTGCGCGCTGCGGCCCGGGCGAAGCGTCATCCGGAACGTCGCCCATCTCCGGCTGAAGGAGAGCGACCGCCTGGCCGCGCTGGCAAAAGAACTGCACAAGACCGGAATTGCGGTGGAAGAACTCGCGGACGGCCTGGTCATCCATGGAGGACGCCCCCGCGGCGCAAGGATCGAGACCTACAACGACCATAGGATCGCCATGGGTTTCGCCATCCTGGGTCTGGTCGCGCCGGGAATGGAAATCGAAGGAGAGAGCTGCGTCGGGAAATCCTTTCCCGGCTTCTGGAAAACGCTGGAAAGTCTGTATGGAGGGCGGTAACGCGATGAACATCATCCTCATGGGATATCGCTGCTCCGGCAAGACATCCGCCGGCAAGGGGCTGGCAGAACGCCTCGGTTTTTCCTTTTACGATACGGATGAGATGGTTGAGCGGCAAACGGGCCTCCCGATCCCAAGGATCGTCGCCGAACAGGGATGGGACGCCTTCCGCCAAGCGGAAAGGGCGGCGATCCGGGAACTCTCCGGCGCGGATCGCGGCGTCATCGCCCTGGGGGGGGGCGCGGTCCTCGATTCACGAAACGTCGAAAACTTGAAAGGGAAAGGGGTCTTTGTCTGGTTGATTGCCAATGCAAAGACAATCGCCGCAAGGATGGGTAACGATGAGGCAAGCGGGAGCGAACGGCCTTCTTTGACGCAAGCGTCAAGCATCGGTGAAATCGATGAGGTGCTGGCCGAGCGGGAACCGCTTTACCGTCGTCTCGCCGATTTTGCCGTCGATACGACGGAGATCGAGGCGGACCGGGTAGCGGAGGCGATCTGCGCCGGTCTGCGGAAGCGGTTCCCGCAGACGGAGGGGATCGCGGATGAACCCGGCGAAGTCGTTGAACCCTCCGGGCCGGGCGGCGTAGTCATCCCCGGCGGGAAGGAGAATTAACCATGTCCGGTAACACCATCGGCACACTGTTTCGGGTCACCACGTGGGGGGAGTCCCACGGCCCGGCGACTGGGGCCGTCATCGACGGCTGTCCGCCGCGGCTCGCCCTTTCCGCAACGGAGATCCAGCAGGAACTCAACCGGCGACGGCCGGGCGGGCTGCCGTCGGCGAGCCCCCGCCGGGAGGAAGACCTGGTCGAGATCCTCTCCGGCCTCTTCGAGGGAAAGACGACGGGGACGCCCATTTCGCTTCTGATCCGCAACCAGGATGTCGACGGAAGCGCTTACGAAGGGTTGCGGGAGCTCTTCCGCCCCGGCCACGGGGACATCACCTACCAGGCCAAGTACGGAATCAGGGACCACCGGGGCGGCGGACGCGCCTCGGCCCGGGAAACCGCCGGCCGCGTCGCCGCCGGGGCCATCGCCCGCAAGGTGATCGGCCGGGCGGGGATCACCGTTTCGGCCTGGACACGAGAACTGGGCGGCATTGTCGCCCGCCCCCTCTCCCTGGCCGCGGCGGAGACAAGCCCCCTGCGCTGCCCCGATCCGGAGGCGGAGGAGAAGATGGTGACACGGCTGGAGGAAGCAAGGGGTGGCGGCGACACGCTCGGCGGCATCGTGGAAATCGTCGTCCGGGGATGCCCGCCGGGTCTCGGCGAGCCCGTCTTCTCCAAGATCGACGCCGATCTGGCGGCTGCCCTCATGGGAATCGGAACCGTCAAGGGGGTGGAGATCGGGGCGGGCTTCGCGGCGTCAAGAATGGCCGGGTCCGCCTGCAACGACCCTATCGGACCGGAGGGCTTCCGGACCAACCACGCCGGGGGGATCCTCGCGGGGATCACCAGCGGCGCCGAGATCGTCATCCGTGCGGCCTGCAAACCCATCCCCTCGATCGCGCGCCCGCAGGAGACCATCGATCTGCAGGGGCGTCCCGCCATCGTGACCATCGGAGGCCGGCACGACGTGTCGGTGATCCCGCGGATCATCCCGGTCTGCGAGGCGATGGTCTCGATTGTCCTGGCGGACTATCTCCTCCGTCAGCGGGCGATCGACAGATGATGGCTTCGTCACAAGTCCCCCAAACGGTCATACCGGTGCAAGCCGGTATCCAGGGATGTAGGGTGCGTTAGGCGGAAGCCGTAACGCACCCCAAAAGGAGCGGTGCGTCAAGACGCACCCTACACCTTAATCCCCTCCCACCGGGGGAGGGGAAAGTTCACTTTTTACGAGAGCGTTAAAATAGAGGATCGGAATGAACAAATTCGCAATCGGCATCGTCGGCGGGACCGGAGGCATCGGCAAATGGTTCGCCACCTTTTTCGCAG
>CAKKRN010000284.1:13029-17410 GCA_919902745.1 Syntrophaceae bacterium
CCGGGGCGGGGGGAGCGGTGGCTCAAGCGGATGGAGGGGCTCTTCACGAAAGGGGGCGCCCGCGTCACGGTGGCTACCCCGGCGGACCACGACCGGATGATGGCCCTGATCCAGGGGCTGACCCATCTGGATACAATCCTGATGGGACTCACGCTGCGGGATTCCGGCGTGGAAGCGTCGGAACTCGACACCTTCTCCACGCCGGTCTTCCGGACAAAGCAGGCAATCATCGAGAGGGTCTTCGACGCCCGCCCCGAGCTCTATGCAGGATTCATCGCCGGAAACGGGAACATGCCGAAAATCCTGGAAATTTACGAAAAAAACCTCTCCGCCCTCAAGAGTCTGATCCTCGCCGGGGACGCCACGGGTATCGCGGCCCTGATCAGAAAACCGTGAAGATGCGACGCCTCTGAACCATGGAAGCGCGGCTGACTCTCCGCTTGCAGGCGCGAGAAAAGCGATTCACATTTTCACAAAACTAAAGAAGGTCCGCCGGATGAGAGCGTTGCAGAATTTCTTATTGACAGAGATGTAAAAAGCTGTTAGAGGGCTGTTCAACCATTCGGAGATGAGTGAAATGGATATAAAGATGGAGATTATAGTCAGAAACTGGTGGTGGTGGAACAATCCGAGGGAGGGGTTTGTCCGCCGCTGATCCTATGAATGAAGATCAAAGCCGTGGGGACCTCTTCCGGACCCCGCGGCTTTTTTGTTTTGCATGCAAAAAGGCCGTGACGATTCACGGCCTTTTTGCATGACGCGTACGATACAAGAGGAACAGACATTGTATGCACCGGACTTTGAGACCTTCACCAAACTGGCAAAAGAGGGAAATCTGATCCCCGTCTTCCGGGAAATCCTTGCCGATACGGAAACCCCCGTCACGGCCCTCATGAAACTGGCCGACCGTCCCCATGTCTTTCTGTTGGAAAGCGTGGAGGGGGGAGAGAAATGGGGACGGTACAGCTTCCTCGGCGCGGATACGCGGGCCATCTTCCGGGTTCGGGGAGACGAGGTCGTCATCGAGGAAAACGGCGCGGTCCGGAGACGACCTCACGGGGGCGATCCCCTGCGGTCGCTGAAACATCTTCTCGGACGCTACCGCCCCGTCCCCGTCGAAGGGCTGCCGCGGTTCTTCGGCGGCGCCGTCGGATTTCTCGGCTACGAGATGGTCCGTTACTTCGAAAAACTCCCCGAGGCGGCCGGGGAGAAACCCTTCGGCGACGATGCCGTCTTTCTCCTCACCGACTCGCTCGTCATCTTCGACAACGTCCGCCACACGATCAAGGTCGTCGTCTGCGCCGTGACGGATGGCGAGGAGGAGCTTCGGGCGCTCTACGAAAAGACCATTAGCAGGATCGATGCGATGACCGATCTTCTGAAGGCCCCCCGGCCCGCAAAACCGGACGCCGCCGTGCGGAAAATCCCCCTCCCCTTCCAGTCCGACATGACCCCAGAGGCATTCAGGGCCGTGGTCGCAAAAGCCAAGGAGTACATCGCCGCGGGCGATGTGATTCAGGTCGTCCTCTCCCAGCAGTTTCAGCGGGAGTCCGCCGCGGACCCGGTCGATCTCTACCGGGCGCTCCGCCATGTCAACCCCTCACCCTATCTTTTTTTCCTCCGCCTTGAGGAGATGCACCTCATCGGCTCCTCGCCGGAGGTGATGGTCCGCCTCGAGCAGGGAATCGCGGAGCTCAAGCCGATCGCGGGAACGAGACGGCGGGGGAAAACCGAACAGGAGGACCGGCGGCTCGCCGACGAGCTCTTGGAGGACCCCAAGGAGAGGGCAGAGCACGTGATGCTGGTCGACCTGGGGCGGAACGACCTCGGACGGATCGCCCGGATCGGCAGCGTCCAGGTCAATCAGTTGATGGCGGTGGAGCGCTACTCCCACGTCATGCACCTCGTCTCGGACATCCAAGCGCAGATAGCGCCGGGGAAGGATTGCTTCGACCTCCTCCGGGCGACCTTCCCCGCCGGCACACTCACCGGCGCGCCGAAGGTCCGGGCGATGGAGATCATCGCGGAGCTGGAACCCGCCCGCCGGGGGCCCTACGGCGGCGCCGTGGGATACTTCAGTTACGGCGGGAACATGGATTTCTGCATCACGATCCGGACGATGCTGATCCGGGATGGAAAGGTCTTTCTCCAGGCCGGCGCCGGCATCGTCGCCGATTCCGACCCGGAGACGGAGTATCGGGAAACGCTCGGCAAGGCGGAGGGGATGGTTCAGGCCGTCCGCCTTGCAGAGAGCGGATTCGAACTCTAACCAAGAACGGATGTCATGGCGAGCTCGTCGAACCATGACAGTGAACAACATTCCCGTCATCCTTCTACCGGTCGACCCGTTCACGGCTCAGGATGACAGCTTTATGTTTTCGTAAGCAGGGAGAAAAACATGATTCTGATGATCGACAATTACGACTCGTTTACCTACAACCTGGTGCAGTACCTGGGCCAGCTTGGCGAGGAGGTGACCGTCCGCCGGAACGACGAGATCACCCTTACGGAGATCGAAACCATGAACCCGGAGGCGATCTTCCTGTCGCCCGGTCCCTGTTCGCCGGCGGAGGCGGGGATCACCGTTGATGTGGTCCGGACGTTCCACACGAAGATCCCGATCATGGGGGTCTGCCTCGGCCATCAGGCGATCGGCTGCGCCTTCGGCGGACGGGTGGTCCGGGCGGACCGAATCATGCACGGCAAGACCTCCCCGATCCTGAACGACGGCCGGACGATCTTCCAAGGTCTCCCCAGCCCCTTTCCGGCGGGACGCTACCACTCGCTCATCGTGGAGCGGGAGAGCCTCCCCGACTGCCTGGAGGTGAGCGCGGAGACCCGGGAGGGGGAGGTCATGGGACTCCGGCATCGGACGCTGCCGGTGGAGGGGATCCAGTTCCATCCGGAATCGATCCTCACGCCGGGCGGCAAGAGGATCATCAAGAATTTTCTCGAACTGATCGAACGGAAAAGGGGGTGCGACGCATGATCAAGGATGGGATTGCCAAGGTCGTCCTCGGGGAAGACCTGCGGGAGACGGAGATGATGGCCGTGATGGAGGAGGTCATGGAAGGCGTTGCGACGCCCGCCCAGATCGCCGCCTTCATGACCGCCCTCCGGATCAAGGGGGAGACGGTGGAGGAGGTGACCGGCGCAGCCCGGATCATGCGACAGAAGGCGACCCGGATCGACGCCCGGTCGTCCGTCGTCGTGGACACCTGCGGGACGGGCGGGGACGGACGGAACACCTTCAACATCTCGACAACGGCGGCCTTCGTCGTCGCGGCGGCGGGCCTCACCGTGGCAAAGCACGGCAACCGGGCGGTATCGAGCGGCTGCGGAAGCGCCGACGTCTTGGAGGCACTCGGCGTCAACATTGACGCCGGACCGGAGATCGTGGAGGAGTGCCTTCAGGAGATCGGCATCGGCTTCCTCTTTGCCCCCCGGCTCCACGGTGCGATGAAACATGCGATCGGCCCCCGCCGGGAGATCGGCATCCGGACGATCTTCAACATGCTGGGACCGCTCACAAACCCCGCGGGGGCGACCTCCCAGCTCATCGGGGTCTATGACCCGAGGCTCACGGAGATGTTCGCCGGGGTCCTGAAGAACCTCGGGACGAAACGGGCCTTCGTCGTCCACGGCGCCGACGGCCTCGACGAGGCCACGGTCACCGGCGAGACGCGGGTTTCGGAGCTGAAGGAGGGGCTGGTCACCACCTACAATATCGATCCGGTCGACCTCTTCGGTGAACTTTTCCCGGCCGTCGACCTTCTCGGCGGAAACGCGGAGACGAACGCGCGGATCACGCGGGAGGTCCTCGCCGGCGGCGGCGGGGCTCGCCGGCGGATCGTCATCCTTAACGCGGCCTTGGCCATCGTGGCCGGGGGAAAGGCCGGGACGCTCCGCGATGGAATCGGCGCGGCGGAGGCATGCATCGACAGCGGCGCCGCCCTGCAGAAACTCGATGCGCTGATCGCGAGGAGCCGCAGTTGAGGACTTCGGAAAAAGTCCGAGGATCCACTTTTCCGTCATTCCCGTGAAGCTTGTCCCCGCGCAGGCGGGGAACGGGAATATAGACGTAGACGTAGGGTGCGTCGTAACGCACCGAAACAAACGGTGCGTCACGACGCACCCTACATAGCTATTTACATGCTCTCTGGATTCCCGCCTGCGCGGGAATGACGACTTTTTACGAGGGCGTCACGGTTGAGGATGATGACATGATCCTGGACGAAATTGTCGAGACAAAGCGCCGCGAGGTGGCCGGACGGAAAGCGTTGCGGCCGCTGGCTGCGCTGGAGAAGATGATCGCCGAGCGCCCCCCGGCCCGCGACTTTAAGGCGGCGCTCGACGCCGACGCCGGATGCGCGATCATCGC
>CAKKRN010000285.1 GCA_919902745.1 Syntrophaceae bacterium
TAATTCACTTAACTGAATCGGAAGGAGGTAATCATGACGGAAAAGAAATACGGATGGAACGGGTGGAAGATGCCGATCCTGCATCCCAACGACCCGGATTTCTGCGAGATCGGATGTCCGATCTGCGTGCCCGCCCGTAAAGGAAACAAGGTCGCGAAGTTCGTCCAGAACATCGAGCTGGCCATCATTTCCGGTGGCTGCTGGTGGGGCAGGGCCAGGAAACGCAAATACGGCGTCACTCCTGACCAACCGGTGTCTCCGAAGTAAACTGCCGCGAGACACGGTGTGATGCGGTGCGGCACCGAGGGCCAGCCAGATATCGGGGGGGTATCGGTGGCTCCAGGGAGGAACTCTGTTTAAAGGGAACGAAGCATAATCTGCCACCTTTGTTTAAAGAAATGATTGATTTGCTAGACAAAATCGAAAGGTGGTGAATTCTAAATGTAGAAATCCCAACGAACACGGAATTTGACCGTGAAGAGACCGATGAAGACTTCAATTGTTCCAAACCGCATTATGACACTTCGACTTTTAACAGATATTGCTCTGGGTGCCGAGGAAGAATCAAAGTTTTACTACAATTAACAATCCCTTTTGCTATGCTATTCCCCCGTCGTTCCAGCGCATCGCGGAGGAGCTGGACGGGGTGGAGGACCTTAAGGCCGGTCAGGTGGCGGATCTGCATCCGGCACCCTTCGCAATCCGTGAGGATGATATCGGGCTTCATCCGGGCGACCGCCTCCGCGAGATCCTTCCCGATCTCCTCGGCGATGGCGAACTTCTCTTTCTTGAAACCGTACAGGCCCCCCAGGCCGCAGCACTCCGCCTCGATCACACTTACATCCAGCCCCGGGACCAGGCGGAGCAGTTCCAGCGCCGGCAGGCCAATATCGAGCGAGCGGAGGTGGCAGGGGGCGAAGTAGGCCGCCTTCATCGGAATGGGCTGGAAGGTTACCGCCGGTTTTCCATCCTGGTGGAGGCGCAGCAGGTACTCGCATATGTCGAAGAGGCGTCGCGAGAGCTCCTCCGCGCCGGGGAGATGGAGGAGTGGGCCGTACTCGTGGCGGAGCATCAGGCCGCAGCTCGTCGAGGAGAAGATAATGTCGAGCCCTCGGACCGTCCTGAGCAGGGACTCGACGTTCCGTTGCCCCATCTCCTTTGCCCCATGGAGATCCCCGACGCCGAGGCGCGGGATCCCACAGCAGCGCTGGGGCGGGACGACGACCGTCAGACCGTGCGCCTCCAGGATCCCCACGGCCGCCTTTCCCACGTCCGTCTCGTTCGTGTTCGTGAAGCAGCCATAGAAATAGGCAACCTCAGGGCCGCCGCTTTCCGGCGCCTGCCGGGTGCGGAACCACTGGCGGAAGGTGGGATACTCGTAGGCGGGGAGGGCCCGCCGCCGGTCGATCCGGAGCAGCGCGTCGAGGAGCCACCGGAAGGCTTTTTTCTTCATCAGCGGGTTGACGATCTTCGAGTAACGGGCGGCCATTTCGCCGAAGAGGTCGCTCCGGACGAGGAGCCAATCCCGGAAGGTCCTGCCCCGCTCGTCCAGGTATTTTCCCTTCGCCATCAGGTTCAGCTCGGAGATGGGAACGCCGGCGGGGCAGACCGTGTCGCAGAGGCGGCAGCCCGTGCAGAGCTCGATCCAGTCATCCACGGAGGCCTCGGAGGCCGATCGGAAACGCTGCGCCCCCGGCCCTGCCTGCTTCGGTCCCGGGAAACGGGGCGTCACCCGGGAGACGGGGCAGGCGGCCATGCAGGTCGCACACCGGACGCAGAGGTCCGGAAGTTTTGTGAGGGGGGCCGGTTTTTCTTCTTTCGTCATGATGCAAGCGCCCTCTTTGCGGCCAGGAAACCCGTGGCGATGTCGATCCCTTCCCGTGATTTCTCCTCAATGGCCTGGTGATGGGCCAGGATCGATCCCGCCGCCCGGACGTTTGCAAGGAGGACCCGTCCCGCCGCATCGATTGGGCGGAGATCGGCGTCGGTGACGACCCCGGCGCGGTGGATCGGATGCGCCTCCGGGTCGAAGAACCGCTCCCCAAACCACTTGCCCCGCTCCCCGGGCTGGAAGACGGGAATGTCGAAAACCGGTTCTATAATCCGCTCCATCTCCGCCCAGAGACCGCCGCCCAGGAAGCGGCCGGTGGCGAGAATGAAGCGATCCGCGCGGTATTCGGCGACGAGCGGCGGGTTGTGGATGTTGATCCCCTCACACCGGCCATCCTTGACCATCGTGCCGGATACCGGATGCCCCATCCGAAAGTCTGCCCCCTTCGCGATCAGCTCCTCCCGGAAGCGGTGGAAGATTCTTAAACCGGGGATCGACGGCGGGAGCATCGGGATCTCGAAAACCCGGGCGCCGGTGACTGTCTCCAGCGTTTTCAGAACCGCGGCGGGGTCCCGGAGGCCGAGGACCGCGGGGAGGCCGATGAACCGCTCTCCCGCCATCTGCTGACGGATCGACTCGCCGAGACGCTCCCGGAACGAAGTCTCATCCATCAGGCGGGCGAGTGCGGGTGCGGTTAGACCCTCCAGGCCGTAGCGGGGGAGCGGCAGGATCACCCCCCGGCATTTCAGATGGAGCGACACCGTATCGCCCTGAAAATCCTTGAAGCCGCGGAAGCCGACGATCAACGTCTCGGCCGGGGTCATCGCGGCGCCGGCGGCCATTGTGACGGGGATGAGCCAGGTGGGGCGCATCGTCCCCGCGCCGGTGGGCAGAAGGGAGTTCCCCCGGCCCGAGGCGGAGAAGTGGTAGGGCGGCGGGAAGAGTCCTTGGAATGCGGTGATTGCGCTTTCGACCCCCTCCCATCCCGTCCGGGCGTAGGGGTGTTCCGGGTGGGCCGCGATCCAATGGGTCATCCCCTCCGCCATCTCCGTTTCGGGCGGGATTTCCCCGAGAAGGTCGACCGTATTCCCGAAGAGGGTGAGCGCGCCCATCCCCCGGCCGACGATGAGGACCTTCGCACCCATTCCGATCGCCGTCCGGGCGGCCGTGAGCCCCGCGAGGCCGGTTCCGATGACGATGAGGTCGAAGCGCTTCATGCCTCACCCCCACCCGGCCGGCCTGGTTCTTCGGCTGTCAGGTTGAATAGTCCCTTGTAGATCGACTCGATCAGCTCCTCCTCCTTGAGGGAGCTCCCCCAGAGGACGGGGCGGATACCCCTCCAGCGCTCTTCGAGAAAACCCTTGAGAATGCGGTTGGAGCCGCCGCTCACATCCGCTTTGCGCAGTTCGTTGAGAAGTCCGAGGAGGCGGTAGACGCAGAAGCCCCCCTGGCAGGTCCCTTTGGCGAGGCGGGTGCGGTGGAGGATGTCCTGGAGCTCGCGCACCTTGCCCTCCCGCAGGATCGCATCCACGGCCTCCCTCGGGACGAGCTCGCAGTCGCAGAGGAGTTCCCCTTTGCCTGCCGGGGTCTGTCGCCTCAGCCGAAGGAGGCGGTCCTGCAGGGTGTGGCCCTGGCCGGCGCCGGGGAGACGTTGAACGTGGGTCGAACAGGGGACGTGCAGCCCCATCCGTTCGCAAATGAAATCGACCGTTTTTTCCGCCATAAGCCGGTAGGTCATCAGTTTCCCGCCGGTGATCGTGACAAGCCCCGCGGGGCCGCTGCAGCTCCCGTGGTCGATCAGCGCGAAGCCGCGGCTGATCGTCCGGTCATCGCAGCTCTCCTCCGATTGAAGGAGGGGGCGAACGCCGGCATAGGCCCTTGTGAAGCGCTCCCCCTTCAGGTCGGGGATCATCCGGGAGAGTTCGTCGACCAGGAAGGTGACCTCCTCGGGGGTGACCTCGTAATGCTCCGGATCCTCCGCCCGCAGGGAGGTGGTGCCGAGGATGGAGACGGTGTCGTTGGGGACGATGATGTCGCCGCTGGCAGGGGGGCGACAGCGGTTGAGGACCCGCTCGCTCAGGCGGGTGTTGGTGATCAGCATGGAGCCCTTGGAGAGGGCGAGGCCGATTCGAAGACCGGCCATCCGGAGGATATGGTTTGCCCAGGCGCCGGTCGCGTTGATTACCCAGTTCGCGGCGATGGCGAACGCCTCGGCGGTGATCCGGTCGCGGACGCGGACCCCGGCGATCCGGAGGCCGTCGCGGATCAGGCCGGTGACCTCCGTGTGGATCAGAATACGCGCCCCGCGGGATTCGGCGTCCCGGGCGTTTTCAACGACGAGCGTGAACGGGTCGATCGCCCCGTCGGGAACCTGGACGGCGCCGATGATCCGGGGGTTCAGACGGGGCTCCATCGACAGGGCCTCCCGGGGAGAGAGGGGCAGGGTATCGATCCCCGCCGCCCCGCACGCCCGGATAAAGTTCGCCCGGTATTCCGGGCCGTCTTCCGGAAGGGAGACGAACAGGCCGTCCGTGGGTTCGATGCAGTGGGGGGCGATCCGCCGGAGGATGCGGTTTTCGGTGATGCACTGCCGGGCCGCGTCGGGGTCGTTGACCGCGTAGCGGCCGCCGCTGTGGAGGAGCCCCTGGTTGCGGCCAGAGGCGCCGGAGGTGAAGTCCCCCTTTTCGACAAGCAGCGAGGGGATGCCGCGCAAGGCCAAGTCGCGTGCGATGCCGGTCCCGGTCGCTCCGCCGCCGATGATCAATACCTCCGTCTTCAGGTCCATAAATTTCCGCCGACAATGGG
>CAKKRN010000286.1:0-3132 GCA_919902745.1 Syntrophaceae bacterium
GATGGCAAGATTCCGGAGTATCGCCATCATTCTGGGTCCGGTCTTGGCTCGGATTACCTCTATTTTGTGAAGTTCACTACCTGCCCAGCCTTTTTCTGGCCTCCCCTTTTCGCCTTGCGGCTCTGGAAAACATAATATGACGGTTTCCCCTGTGGTCGGCTCTTGAACATCTCCACGGCCTGTTTTGTGAGAAAGGCATACCGTGATCCGGCTTTTGCGTCCCGGATCGTCAGAACCCCATTACTCAGATCCACGTCCTGCCAGGTCAGCGAAGCGATCTCCCCGAAACGCAGCCCTGCAAAGGTTTGAGAGTGGTGATCGGGCGCAATAATTTTCGTGAAAAGTTTTTTTAAAATTATACTTGACAAATACTATTGTTTAAGTATAGTATAAACAAAAAAACAGGCGATGCACGGATCGAACCGATGAAGATCACTTTTAAAGGGGACTACGCATTAAAAATCATGCTGGACCTCTCCTTGGAGTATGGGGGCCCCCTGGTCCAGATTAAGGAGATCGCCAAGCGCCAGGATATCCCGAAGAAGTTTTTGGAGCAGATCGTTGTGATCCTCAAAGGCGCGAAATACATCAGGACCGTCCGCGGGCCGAAGGGGGGGATCGCCCTGGCCAAGGAGCCGGCAAAGATCACCCTTGGGGAGATTATCCGGCTCATCGAGGGGCCGACCGCGCCGATCGCCTGTGTGAGCACGACCGGCCGGGGAAAATGCGATTTCGAAAACCGGTGCGTGTTTCGGGAGGTGTTCGGGGAGATCACGAGCCTGATCAACGATGTGGTCGACAAAACCTCCTTTGCGGACATGGTGGACCGCCATGTGGCAATGGGACGGAAACGCGTCATGGATTTCAGTATTTAACTTGATAATTCCCCGCAGCTTGCTGCGGGGGAATATCCTTTCGGTTTTGATACCCTGCAGCTTGCTACAGGGTCATTCATATACAATGACTACTATAATGATATACAAAATAATGAAAGGGGGGTATGGGACCATGTCCAAAATCCGAATGCCGAAAGCCATGATGTCCTTATAGGAATGAGCATACAAGGGTTGCTGAAAAAATAATAAATAAATCAATTTGATACCAGGAGGAAATGAACATGGGCCAGCTAAATCAGGGAATCGACACATTGGCATTGCACGCGGGACAAGTTCCGGACCCGACCACGGGATCGCGGGCCGTCCCGATTTACCAAACCACCAGTTATGCGTTCAAGGACACCGACCATGCAGCGGATTTGTTCGCGCTGAGGGCCTTCGGCAACATCTACACCCGCCTGATGAACCCCACCACGGACGTCCTGGAAAAACGTCTGGCCGCTATTACTGGCGGCACTGGCGCCGTGGCGACGGCGACCGGCCAGGCGGCGATCTTCTATTCGATATGCGCCATCACCCAGGCGGGACAGAATATTGTCACGGGCGACAAGCTCTATGGCGGAACCTACACGCTCTTCACCGTGGATTTAAAACGGTTCGGCATCGAAGTGCGATTCGTGGACTCCTCCGATCCAGCAAATTTTGAAAAAGCGATTGACGGGAACACGCGACTCGTCTTTTCGGAATCCATCGGAAACCCCAAATGCAATGTGGACGACATCGACGCGATCGCCGAGATTGCCCACCGGCACAAGATCCCGTTCATTCTGGACACCACGGTCTCCCCGCCGCCGCTTTTTTACCCCTTTGAACACGGGGTGGACATCGTGGTTTATTCGCTGACCAAGATCATCGGCGGCCATGGCACGACCATGGGCGGCGCCATTGTGGAGAAGGGTGATTTTGACTGGAAGGGTTCCGGAAAATTCCCGGAGATCACCGAACCGGATGCCGCCTACCATGGCGTCAACTTCTGGGATGCGTTTGGCAACCATGAAAAAGCCGTCGCACCCGGACTCGCGTATGTCCTCAAGATCCGGACAGGCATTCTCAGGGACACCGGGGCGACGATCTCTCCGTTCAACTCGTTTTTGCTCCTCCAGGGGATCGAGACGCTGCCTCTGAGGGCTCGGCGTCATGTCGAAAACGCGCTGAAGGTGGCGGAGTATCTGGCCGATCATCCGTCGGTCTCCTGGGTGGAGTATGCGGGGTTGACAACCCACAAGGATTACGCGCGCGCCCGGAAGCTTTTGCCGTTGGGTCCGGGGGCGATTTTCACCTTTGGCGTAAAGGGCGGGTTCGAGGCGGCCAAGAGGTTCATCAACAGCGTGAAGTTGGCCTCGCACCTGGCCAATGTCCTGGATGCCAAGACGCTCGTGATTCACTCGGCCAGCACGACGCATTCGCAACTGTCACCCGATGAACTGAAGAAATCCGGAACTGAACAGGATGCCGTACGCATCTCCGTAGGACTGGAGGACATAAACGACATCACGGCTGATCTGGATCAGGCGCTCAAGGCGGCGCATGAGTAGTTTCTGCATCATCCCCGTCCGGAGGACGGTGTATTGGACGGGAGGCATTCATCCATTGAAAGGAGAGGAATCATGGCAAAAATCTACGAGGATAACAGTTTGAGCATCGGCAATACGCCGCTGATTCGCATCAATCATCTTGCGAAAGGATTTACGGGAACGGTGCTTGCGAAAATCGAGGGGCAAAACCCTGCCTATTCGGTCAAGTGCCGCATCGGCGCCAACATGATCTGGGACGCCGAAAAGCGCGGCGTCCTGAAACCCGGCATGGAGATCATCGAGCCGACCAGCGGCAACACCGGCATCTCCCTGGCCTATGTCGCGGCCGCGCGGGGGTACAAACTGACCCTGACCATGCCCGAGACGATGAGCATCGAACGCCGGAAGATCGTGGCCGCCCTGGGCGCCAACCTGATCCTGACCCCCGGCCCCGAGGGGATGAAGGGGGCGATCAGCCGCGCCGAGGCGATCGCGGCCTCCGATCCGCAGAGGTACTTCCTCCCCCAGCAGTTCAAGAACCCGGCCAACCCGGAGATCCATGAACGGACGACCGGCCCGGAGATCTGGGACGATACGGATGGCGCGATCGACGTCCTGGTCTCCGGCGTCGGCACCGGCGGGACCATTACCGGAATCTCCCGTTACATCAAAAATACCCGGGGCAAGAAGATTCTCTCCGTGGCCGTGGAGCCCAAGGAGAG
>CAKKRN010000286.1:3232-5291 GCA_919902745.1 Syntrophaceae bacterium
CTATCCACCGCCCTGTTCGAGGGGATCTGAGAATAGGGTGTCATGACACGCGCTCAGGGAGATCGCCGCGTTCTCGGAGATCTCCCTGAGGGCCGTTCATCGCTCGCTTATCCCTGACGGAAGTCCCGAGCGGACGCTCTTCCGCGCGGTGATCGAGGACAGGCAAGGGGATCATTTCGTGCTGGAGCGAATTCCGGCCTCGGCCTGCTTCGCCAAAATGCGGATCATCCAGTCTTTGGCGTTCCTTGCCCAAAAGGGCCTCGCCGGGATCACGCCGTACCGGGCCGGAGCCGGCGGGGAAGCGAGCCGCAGATGCGATCGGGGAATCTGGCAACTGGCGCCGTATGTTAAATCAAAAGTATTTCTTGATAATTCCTCTGGCTGCAATGATCCCTGAAATTCCTGCTCCCACAATACCACGGCTCTTCCCGGTTCCGTCGCCTGCCACAAAGATACCTTTGACACTCGTTTCAAGATCTTTATTCGTTATAAAGTGCGTATCGAAAAACTTAATCTCCGGTGCATACAACAGGGTCGACGGGTGAAGAATCCCGGGCACTATTTTATCAAGCTTTTTTAAGGACTCCCAGAGATTGTCGATGATACGGGCGGGCAAACCAAGCGTTATATCCCCCGGTGTTGCATGACATGTTGCCTTACAAAGCCCGAAATGACGAGTCGCACTGTTAAATGTTGAGCTGGAACTTCTTCTCCCCTCCCGGAAGTCCCCCACCCTCTGAACGATCGGCCTGCCTCCCCCCAGCAGAAAGAATTGTTTGGCAATCATGTGCCCGAATTCGGTCGTATCGGAAAAGGGCTCGGTTAAAAAGATCGTATTGATTAAGGCAAAATTCGTGTTTTCTGTTTTCCGGCCGGAGAGTGCGTCACCGTTTACCAGCTTGAAGTTGTAATAGTTTTCCACCCGTACCCGTCCGCCCGGGTTGGTGCAGAAGGTCCTGACTCTATCTCCGTGGCGCGCTGTGCGGAAAATGAATTTTGGGTCGTATACAATATCTGTAACGGCGTCATAATGCTTTCTGTTTAATTCAATGCGGATTCCCACATCTATCGGGCCAAAATTATGGCGAACGTGTAATTTTGTAGCTACGTCACGAAACCAGTAAGCGCCACTGCGTCCCGGAGCGGCAAGAACGACTTTCGCGGCATAGCATACTTTTTTCCGATGATGACTACAGGAGACATGATATAAGTCGTCATCATGTTTCATAATGGAGGTTACTGCCGTTCCCAGCAAAAAATCTGTTTTTTTCAGGTGATTTCTCAAATAATCAACGACGGCCTTGCCGTTGTCCGTTCCCCAATGCCACTGCTCCGGTGCGATGAATTGAGCGTCATGCTCTTTGGCAATGTTTCCAAGAGCCTCAATTGTTTTATTCTTATCTACAAAGGTTACCTGCTGACACTTGGGAAAATGGATGAAGACCTGCCTGATTTCTTGCATCAAATGCTGCGCCGAATCACGATCAATTTTAAGTTCATCCAGATCCATTCCGACTCGATAGTCAAAATTCAGTTTGCCATCGTTTAGCAATCCTCCAGCGGGATACGGGTGTCGATCGATGATAGCAATCCCGTCTAAGCCCAGCCGCTCAAGCTGCATAGCTGCAAACAGACCGGCGGGACCGGAACCTATAATCAACGCATTATAAGCGTCCATAAACCATTTAAACTCCTGCCTGCTCTTGTACCATATCTTGAAGTTTAGCTACTTTAAATTGTAACTGCTCAGGTCGTTTTCTGACATGATTTACAGGATGAACAGGGTTTTGGCAAGCCGGTAGTTCGTCCAGGATGGCGGGCAGGATCCTCAGAAGGGGTGCTGGCCAGCGAGCAACTGCGGCTACGAGGTGTTGAAGCGTGGCACGAACGGGTTGCCGGTGAAAACGCGGGCGATAGCGTCCAGCGCGCCCATCGCATTCTTTCGGGCCGTGGAGATGTAACTGCGGATGCGGCAGAAGGCTTTGGCCCCCTCTTCGCTGCGGAACATGCCGGAGATCTTCTGCTGCACCTTCATCATGCGAATGTCCCGTTCGGCCAG
>CAKKRN010000287.1 GCA_919902745.1 Syntrophaceae bacterium
CGGTCAAGAAAATTTGCGAGAAGTGCAAGATTGTCAAAAGGCGGGGCGTGTTGCGCGTGATTTGTGAAAATCCGAAGCACAAGCAGCGCCAGGGATAAGGATTCAATGATCAGGAGGTTGACCGGTGGCAAGAATTGCGGGTGTGGATTTACCTAAAAACAAGAGGATGGAAATCGCCTTGACCTATATCTATGGGATCGGGCGGACAAAATCGAGTGAGATCCTTCGGGGCGCCGGCGTCAGCCCCGACACGAAAACCGATCAGCTTGCGGATTCGGAAATAACCTCCATCCGAAATATTATCGATAGGGAAATGAAGGTCGAAGGGGACTTGCGGCGGGAAATCTCCATGTCCGTCAAAAGGTTGATGGATGTCGGGAGCTACCGCGGTTTGCGGCATCGGAAGGGACTTCCCGTCCGGGGACAGAGAACCAGCACGAACGCCCGAACAAGGAAGGGACCAAGAAGGTCGATTGCAGGTAAGAAGAAATAGAGAGCGAACGGATCCGGAGGAGCAATGGCAAAGCCAGTCAGAAAAACAGGGAAAAAGAAGGAAAAGAAAAATATCTCCGAGGGGATAGCGCATATTCAGTCGACCTTTAACAACACGATCGTGACCATTACCGACCTGAGCGGGAATGTGATTGCATGGGCATCCGCCGGGATGCAGGGGTTTAAGGGATCCCGAAAAAGCACCCCCTTTGCCGCGCAGATGGCGGCGGAGGATGCCGTGAAGAAGGCAAGGGAACATGGGGTCCGGGCGGTTCAGGTCTATGTCAAGGGGCCGGGCTCCGGTCGGGAGTCGGCGCTGAGGTCTCTGCAGACAGCGGGACTCAAGATCAGCATCATCCGTGATGTGACGCCCATTCCGCACAACGGGTGCCGTCCGCCCAAGCGCAGAAGGGTGTAAGCAACGGTCAACGATCAAAAGATCAGCGATCAGACGGCATTGAACATTGAAATTGATAATTGATCATCGATCAGGGAGGTTTTTTTGGCAAGATATCGAGAATCCGTATGCAGGTTGTGCCGGCGAGAAGGTTTGAAGCTGTTTCTCAAAGGGGACAGGTGCTACAGCGAGAAATGCGCTTTTGAACGGCGCGGGTTTGCACCGGGAGATCATGGTCAGTTGCGGAAAAAATTCTCCGACTACGGCGTCCAGTTGCGGGAAAAACAGAAGCTGAAAAGGATGTACGGCCTGCTGGAAAAACAGTTCCGGGGATATTTCGACAAGGCGGACCGGCAGAAGGGTATCACCGGGACCAATCTGCTGATTTTTTTAGAGAGAAGGCTGGACAACATGATCTTCCGGATGGGTTTTGCGAATTCGCGTACGGAGGCAAGACAACTGGTCCGGCACAACCATTTTCTGGTGGGTGGGAAACCGGTTAATATACCTTCTTATCTGATTAAACTCGGCGATGAAATCCAGATCAGGGAGGGCAGCCGGAAGGTGGAGCGGATCATTGAAGCCATGGAAACCGTTGCCAGGCGGGGGGTCCCACAGTGGCTGGAGGTCGATAAGACCAACTTCAAGGGTCTGGTGAAAATGCTTCCAACCCGTGAGGATTTGACGATGCCGGTTAAGGAACAGCTGGTCGTTGAACTTTATTCCAAATAAGACAATCACCAGGTATCCGAAGGGCAGGGAAAGGAATTATGCAGAGAAACTGGCGCAGTTTGATTCAACCGAAAAGAATCGAGATCGATGAAACGACCCATACCGCTTTGTATGGGGAATTCAGTTGTCAGCCGCTGGAACGCGGCTTCGGCACAACCCTGGGAAACGCACTCAGGCGGGTCCTGCTCTCCTCCATCCAGGGGGCAGCCATTTTTTCCGTAAAATTTGACGGGGTTCTCCATGAGTTCTCCACGATCCCCGGGATCAAGGAAGACGTGACCGATATCATTCTGAACCTGAAGGGTGTGCGCCTGAAGCTCCATCAGGACGGACCGCGGACCATTCGGATCGATACCTCCCGGGAAGGGGAGATCACCGCGGGGGACATCGAGAGCGACGGGACGGTGGAAATCCTCAATCCCGATCACCATATCGCAACCTTGCTGGGCAAGGCCTCCTTCAAGGCGGAAATGGCGGTCAAGATGGGGAAGGGGTATGTTGCCGCGCAGAAGGAGAGAGACCCCGAACAGCCCGAGGGGACGATCAACATCGATGCCATCTTTTCGCCGATCAAGAAGGTGAATTATACCGTAACCTATGCCCGGGTCGGTCAGGTTGCGGACTATGACCGCCTGATCATCGAGGTCTGGACGGACGGGAGCGTTCTTCCGGAGGACGCCGTGGCCTACGCCGCCAAAATCCTGAAGGAGCAGCTCGATACCTTCATCAATTTCTCCGAGGCGGAGGCCGAAGAGGAGGCATCCGCGCTTGAGGGAATGGAAGAGGATATCAATGACGTTCTTCTGCGGCATGTGGATGATCTCGAACTCTCCGTCCGTTCGGCCAATTGTCTGAAGAACGCAGGGATCAACCTGATCGGGGAACTGGTTCAGAAGACAGAGGCGGAGATGCTTAAAACCAAGAATTTCGGCCGGAAATCGTTGAATGAGATTAAAGAGGTTCTGCTGGAATCCGGTATGGGATTCGGTATGAAGCTTGATTTCCCGCCGTGGAACAAGGTCGGAAAAACGGAAGCGGCGGATGAAGAAGCGGAATAGATTGGATTTTTGGAAAGGATAAGATTCGATGGGCCAGGGAAAATTTGGAAGCAAACTGGGAAGGACGACAAGCCACCGCAAGGCGATGCTGAGGACGATGGTGA
>CAKKRN010000288.1 GCA_919902745.1 Syntrophaceae bacterium
ACGCCGCAAATCCTGGCGGAGCACGTCGGCCGGAAGGCGGTATGCGGGGATCCCCCACCGCAGAACGCCCCCCGCCTCGGGCGACGCCTCAAAAACGTCGCACGAATATCCGAGAAGGGTCAGGAACCAGGCGGCGGCAAGGCCCGCCGGACCTGCCCCAACCACAGCGATCCGCTCCTCCCGGGAGGGGAGGCGGGTAAACGAAGGCCGGAGATCGTAACGGGCGGCCGTGTCGGAGAGAAAACGTTCGAGGGTGTGGACGGCAACCGAGTCGTCGTACTCGCCGCGGTTGCAGGACCCTTCGCAGGGATGGAAGCAGACCCGGCCGCATACGGCGGGAAAGGGGTTTTCCCGGAGGATCGTTTCCCAAGCCTCCTTGAAAAATCCCTGGGCGGTGAGCATCTCGATTTTGGGGATGTCTTCGCCTGCGGGGCAGCCGGCCGCGCAGGGAGCGGTCTTGTCTTCGTAGCGGGGGCGCAGGAAACACCACGATCCTGTTTTGTTTCCCTCTGTGGTGAGACAGGAGCGGGGAATGAAAAGTCTGTTTTGCATCGCCGCCACGCTCATAGGCATACTGTCCTGAACGCCTCTTCCGCCGCGCGGATGTTCGCATCCGCACGGGAGGGGATCTCCTCGCGGATCGCCTCGGCAACGGCCTCAAGCGGCGGCATCTCTAAAAGACGGGCAAAGGCGCCGATCATCGCCGTGTTCACAATGGGGTGGGTCCGCGTGCCGAGGCCCTGGCCCAGCGCGATCCGGTTGGCATCCACAAAAGCCACCCGGAAAGAGGCGAATCGCGCCGCCTCCTCCGGGGGCGAGGGGCTGTTAATGAGGATCCATCCGCGCTGCTTCAGCCCCTTTGTCACGTCAATGCTCTGCAAAAGGGTCCGATCCTGGACGACGACATGGTCAGGAGCGGTGACGTTCGTTCGGAGGAGAATCTTTCCCTTGTCCAGGCGGACATAGGCCTCCACCGGGGCGCCGCGCCGCTCGACGCCGAAGAAGGGAAAGCTCTGGACCTCCCAGCCTGCCCTGAAGAAGGCTTTGGCCATGAGAATGGTGGCAACCACCGTCCCCTGACCGCCGCGGCCGTGAAAGCGGAGTTCCAGCATAGGGTGCTCCTTCAGATCCGGCTCCAGACAACAACCAGCGCCCGCGCCGGCTTCCCGTCCAGGGAACGGAAGCTGTGGTTCATCTCCGATTCGAAGTAGAGGGTGTCGCCCGGCGCCAGAATCTCCACCCGGTCGTCGGTCCGGAATTCCAGACGCCCCTCCAGGAGATAGGTAAACTCCTCGCCATTATGGCTCGTGAAGACCATCTCCGACGTCTCCGACGGCTGGAACTCCACGAGAAGCGGCTCCATGTGTTTATCGGGCTTGCTGATTTCAAGAGACTCGTAGATGTAATCGATCTCGCCCTCGCGGTGGTGGGGCCGCTGCCGGATCGGGACGCGCTCCGCGCGGCGGGTGAGGGAGATTTGCACCTCCGGCGCCTCATCCTTGAAGAAGTGGGCCATCCCCACACCCAGAGCCCGGCCGACGTTCAAGAGCGTGGCGACCGGCGGGACGAATTCACCCGCCTCGATGTCCGCGAGAAGGACCTTGGAGAGGCCGGTTTTGGCGGCGAGGTCCTCCAGAGTGAAGCGGTGTTTTTCGCGGAGGGATTGGAG
>CAKKRN010000289.1 GCA_919902745.1 Syntrophaceae bacterium
TTGTTTCAAAATAGTGACGGCATTCATCAGCGCCCGGTCTCCTTCCTCATGACCCCAGGTGTCGTTGATCTGTTTCATGCCGTCGAGGTCGATGAATAACAGCGACATTTTTTTGTTTGTTCTGTCCGCCGCTTTGGTCTGCTGGTCGGCAAGGGCCATGAAACCTCTTCGATTGTACAGCCCGGTGAGAGGGTCCGTAACCGCAAGCATCCGGATCTCCTCCTCCATTTTTTTGTTTTCCGTGACATCGTCGTATATGGCAACGACTTCTCCGGAAGGAAGCTTGTAGAGATAATTCTCTCTCCATCCTTCGATGCGGCCGTCCTTGTAGTAACTGACCGGATGATGCCGGTGAACACCGTCCCTCCAGACGTTTTGGAGCACCTCGAACAGACCGAACTCCTTAATGGCCGGGAAAACCTGCAAAACAGACCTTCCGACCACGTCCATCATCGCTACCTGCTCGATCCGTTCCGCAGCGTGGTTAAAGTCTTTTAAGACGAAATCATTGCCGCCGTCGATGGCTTCGTAAACCGCCACGCCGCTTTTCATGTTGCCGAACAACTCCCGGAAGCGGTTTTCACTGTCTCTGAGATTATCGTGAGCGCCTTTCAATAGATTCCTGCCCCAAGCAATCAAGACAATGACAAAGAGCCAGACGATCCCGTGAATCAGAACCAGACTTTTCCTGTCCGCTTCCAGAAGGGCGTAGAAAGGCTTCATGGCGATGGAAACGCCGATCCCGCCCAGGATGTCGCCCACCTTGTAACCCTGCCAGCTGTGACATTTCAGGCAGGATTGCTCCGTGATAAAGGGACGCATGAGGCGCATGTGGTCTTCATCGCCGATCTTTGCGATTGCGAATACCTCCTTCACCCCCCGCCCGAAGGCCTCCAGGGCGCTCCTCTCCCATGGATCTGGGCTGTTGCCGAAACGGAGGGGGTTGAGGCTTGCGAGGTGCCCGTAATAAGCGCCGGCCTTTGCCGCCATTTCATTGACCTGACGGGTCATGTAGTGGGGATTCACGAGGGTCAGCGTCTGTCCGGAGGATGTCTTCACATCACGGTCGGGCACATACAGGTAGGGGTTCGGCTGCGTTCTTTCGCTGATGATCACGTAAACCCCGCCCTGGGAAGAAGACCACTGGCGGTAAAGAAGATCTTTCTCTAATGTCAGATTAGCCTGAATCCGGGCGGTCATCAGAATTTCTTCCTTCAGATGAGTCACGTTCCACCACAGGGATACGGCGGCCAACCCCGTCCAGAGCAGGATGAAGATGATAACAAAATGGTTTATCTTAATGCCTTTGCGGGCAGCCATCTCGAAAAATGCCTCCGGTCAAGTGAGACTGGATCTTTTCTCCCTGAATAGCTTCATGCCGGCATCCACCACTTCACCGTCGAAGAGGGTAGTCCTGTTCGTCTTGATCTCGTCCAATGCTGCATTGATTCCCAAGCCAGGATGATAGGGCCTGTGTGAGGCCATGGCTTCCACCA
>CAKKRN010000290.1 GCA_919902745.1 Syntrophaceae bacterium
TTGGCAAAGCGGTTTGTATAAATGGGCGTTTTCATCAGACGCCCAATCTCTTGAACATATCGTCGGCGTCTTTACATTCCACAAGCCCCTTGCCCTCTTCGCTGTCCTGAAACACTTTCAAGGTTTCTTCATTCGGTATTTCCACGGGAAAAGGTAGGCCACGCCGTAACTTTATTTGCCGGAAAAAGATATTGATCGCTTCCGAAGTGGACAAGCCAAGGGTCTTCAAAATGCCTTCCACTTCCGCTTTGAGTTCCGCTTCCGTTCGGGTGTTGATTTGCGCTGTCCTTGCCATTTTATTTACCTCGATTCAGTTTCTCTTACTGTATAGCAAACGGGTTACATCGTCAAGGTTCAATCCTTATGCCGTTGCCGTCTCTGATTCTTGTTCCTTCCCTTGCGCCCTGGGTGGATTCAGCCGAAGGCCAATTCGAATGCATTCCGGATGAGTTCGATTCGATGCCCTGCGGGCAGCAGTTTCACCGCCACGACATCAAACCTTGCCGGGCGGTGGCGTAAATGCCGTTCCGCAAGATAATGGACCGATACCCTTGACATCTTCTTCTGCTTTTGATGACCGACAGCGAGTTGCGGATCTCCGTACGCATCGGAGCGCCTGCTCTTGACCTCGACGAAAACCAGCGTCTCCCCCTCCTCGGCCACAATATCGATCTCACCGAAAAGACATCGGTAGTTTCGTTCAATGATCCGGTAACCGGCTTCCGCAAGATAGGCCGCCGCCAGTTCTTCGCCCCTTTTCCCCGTGCTTATTCGCATGAGCGACATGGTTGTCTTCCCCCCAAAACCGGTTCCGGGGACACGTTCCGATCCCTCCGGGCTTCCGGAACATGTCCCCGATTCCTCATTCCTCAGGATTCGCGTGCCTTGCCTGCGGCCTTTTTACGAAGCCGTCCCATTTTCACGACTTTTAAGACTCTTTTACGAAAACGTCAGAGCGGAAGCTTTGCATTGACCGGCAGATCGTCGATTCCGGCGACCCGGAAGGAGCGGCGGTGAATCTTGGAACGGCCGTATTTGAGGATCGCCTCCCGGTGCTCCCGGGTGCCGTATCCCTTGTTCCGGAGAAAATTGTACTGGGGAAACTGGCGGTGATACATCTCCATCAGCCGATCCCGCGACACCTTCGCGACGATAGACGCCGCGGCCACGGAAAGGCTCCTGGAATCGCCCGAGATGATGGTTTCCTGAGGCGTGTCGAGATCGATACGGTTCAGACCGTCGATCAGCAGATAATCGGGAGGCAAAGAAAGAGCGAGAACCGCCTCTTTCATCGCGGCGAGCGTCGCCTGCAGGATGTTCACCGCATCGATCTCCGGCGCCTCGACGACGCCGATGCCGACGGAAACCGCGTCCCGTGCGATGGTCTCGTAGAGCTTTCCCCGTTGCCGCGGGGAAAGTTTTTTGGAATCGTTGATTTCAGGATGTTCATATCCCGGCGGCAGGATCACGGCGGCGGCAACCACCGGTCCCGCCAGCGGACCGCGACCCGCCTCGTCGATCCCGGCAACGAACCGGTAACCGCACCCATGGGCCTTGCGTTCGAAGCTGTTCATCCCTCGGGCCGCCCCGCCCCGCCCACGCCACGATCACAACCCTGCGGCGTAATTCCCGGAAGGCGTCAAGATCTTCCGGCTTCCTTGATCTTGGCCTGCTTACCCCTCAGGCTCCGCAGGTAATACAACCGTGAACGTCTGACCTTGCCCCGCGTGACCACCTCGATCCGGTCGATGGAGGGGGAATGGAGCGGAAAGGTCCTCTCGACACCGATGCCATAGGAGATCTTCCGAACGGTGAAGCTGGACCGGACGTCCCCCCTTCTCCGACGGATGACGACCCCCTCAAAGGCCTGAATCCGCTGTTTCTGACCCTCCACAATCCGGACGAACACCTTGATGGTATCCCCCGTATTGAAATCGGGGATATCCCCCCTCATCTGCTCTTTTTCCAACATTTCCATGACATTCATAACGGCAAACTCCTTCTTAACCTTATACTTTATATTTTATGTTATCGCTTTTACGGATCAATAAACATATCAAGCCATCTTTTTTCTTCGATCGTCAAAGCCCTCTCCTTGAGCAGATCGGGCCTCCTTTTCCGCGTCCTCAGCAGGGCCTCCCTGCGCCGCCATGCCTCGATCTCCCGGTGGTTCCCGGAGAGAAGCACCTCGGGAACCTCCCATCCCCGATACGCGGCGGGCCTTGTGTAGTGAGGATATTCCAGAAGCCCCATCGAAAACGAGTCCGATGAGGCGGATTCGCAATTTCCGAGCACCCCCGGCACGAGCCGCGAAACGGCGTCCACAATCACCATGGCCGACAGCTCGCCCCCCGTCAGCACGTAATCGCCGATGGAGATCTCCCGGGTCGCCAGATGCGTCCGAACCCGCTCATCCACCCCCTCGTAATGGCCGCAGATCAGGATGATCTGCGGATGTCCCGCCAGTTCTTCCGCCATTTTCTGGCAGAAACGTTCGCCCTGTGGGGTCATCAGCACAATCGGCACATCCTCTCCGGTCACCGGTACGGACTGGAGGGTCCGGTCGATCGGCTCAACCTTCATCACCATGCCGCCGCCGCCGCCGTACGGCGCGTCGTCGGTCATGTGATGCCTGTCTTCCGCATGAATCCGGATGTCGTGCAGGTGAATGGCGATGAGCCCGCGATCCGCGGCCTTCTTCAGAAGACTGCAACCGCAGGGAGATGCGAACATCTCGGGGAAAACGGTCAGAATATCGAACCGGATCATGATTCTTTTAAAGCCCTTTCAGCAGCCTGACCACCATTACACCGCGATCCGTATCGATCTTTCTGACCACCTCTTCGACGGCGGGCAGCAGGAT
>CAKKRN010000291.1 GCA_919902745.1 Syntrophaceae bacterium
GGGTTGCGCAAAGAGATTGCGAAAACCAACGAAGCGATCCCGTCTCTCAGGGGAAACCAGGCGGAGGGACGCGCGGAAATCACCGAAATCCGGGAGCAGCTCCAGCATATCCGGGGGACGATCGATGGTCTCCGGAAGGAGCTCTCCACCTCCTCCCTGAGGACGACCAAGCGGGAAGAGGAGGAGAAGATTCTCCGGGAGAAACTGGACAACCTGACGTTCAAAATCAGCTTTATCGAAAATTTTCTGGGAATTGGCAAGAAAGATGAACCGGCCGAATCCCCGGCGGAGAAGGCCGGGAAACAGGCGCCCGCGGCGAAGGATGCGGCCGGCATCGGAAAGATGGACAAGGAATCCCTCTATGCCGCGGCCTATGGGCTCTTCAAGGAGGGGAAGTATGAGAAAGCTCGGGAATCTTTTGAAAACTTCCTTAAACAGTACCCCGATACCGAATTTTCCGACAATGCCCAGTTCTGGGTCGGCGAGTGCTATTATTTCGAGAAGAAATATGAAAAGGCGATCGTTGAGTACGACAAGGTGACCAAGAACTTCCCGGAGGGGAACAAGGTTCCCTACGCCCTTCTGAAACAGGGCCTCTCCTTCCTGAAATTGGGGGATAAGGCGAGCGCCAAACTCCTGCTGCAGCAGGTTATCAAAGATTTTCCCAATACGAGTCAGGCTCGGATCGCCCGGGCGAAGCTCCTCGAAGTGAAGTAATTTATAGTTCCGGTTTTCTTATGGATCGAGGAGAATCGGGGTGATCCCCTCCGGGAGCGGGAGCGGGAAGGATTCGGGATCGGCGGCGATCGGACGAAGGTCTGTGTAGCGGAGACTCAGTGCGGCCATTCCATCTCCGGTGATCGTCAGCCGCTGCGGCATGAAACCTTCTCCAACAAGCGCGTGTTCCTCGAAAGCGGCTTCATAAACGACGGTTTCCCCTTCTGCAAACGTCCGGATGCGGACAAGCCGGTTGCCGGACGGATCGATCCACAGCGATCGCGTCCGGCGATCCGATGCGTATGAATCAACACGGTAATACCTTTCCTCTTGTTCTCCGCGCAACGCGGGCGACTCCTCCCGATTGTCCGGAGCGATGCCCATCAGCAGAGAGATCATCTCGGCGGCCGGCATGAAGATCGGGAAAAAACGGGAGATGTTCTGCGGAACGGCCCGGCCGGTGTAGAATGCGTTCTTTCCGGGGAGATAGACGCGGAGTTCGTCTTTTGCCACCGAGAGGAAAAAATCCGGGGGCCCCAGCAGGGGAAGCGATTCCACACGGAGAAAAGCCGGTCTTTTCATCATGACCGCGATCTTCAGCGGGTATCGCTCGCCTTGGCGGTTGATTTCGATCCGCGCCGTGGCCGAGAAAGTCTGATCGGCCGGGGCGGACGCCGCAAGCGCGCGGAGGGCGGCCTCGGGAGAGGGATAGCGTGTCTGGAAGGCGGGGGGCCTTCGCCCGGCGCAACCGGAGAGGAGGAGACCGAAGGCCGCGATCCAAAGCAGCATCGGGATGCGCTGCCGGAGAGGTCGATCGGTTGATATCATTTTATTCATGGT
>CAKKRN010000292.1 GCA_919902745.1 Syntrophaceae bacterium
CAATCCAGTTGCCCCGGCGCTGAGGTATCCACCTCCGGGCAGAGCTGGCGGATCATCTCGATATGTTCCGTACCGTTTGTTCCTTCGGACATGATGAGGGTCTGGGAATCGGACTGCCGGAGCAGATATCCAAGCTGCTGGGGCTGGGCATTCGTATCCAGGGTCATCAGGACGGCGCCGATCTTTGCTGCGGCAAACTCGGTGATGATCGATTCGGAGAGGTTGGGCGTCCAGAGGGCCAGGTGTTCTCCCTTGCGGATACCGAGTTTCAGGAAACCCCTGGCCAACCGGTTCACGATGATCAACAATTCCTGATAAGAATATCTCCTGCCCCGGGGAAGATCGATCAACGCCTCCCGGTCGGGGAATCGTGAGGCCACCTCATCAAAAAGATCACCGATTGTTGTTCTGAGCATTGTTCCCATAACCGCCTCCTGTTTCAGGACCCATGTTTGTGGTTTCGTAAAAAGTTTCCCTGCTTTCGCAGGGGCAGGCGCCTGCTGCGTTTTGTTTCATTATGAATGACATTCTGCGAAGGGGAAACACTTTTTTCGCAGCCAATTCATACCAGCTAAAATCAAAATCCACAAGTCGGAACAAAAGGAAAATGGTCCGGCGCGTGCCGCTGAAATCCACTTTGCCATCCCGCGGCCGATCTGTTATGAAGGACCCTATGAATGAACAGCGGATCAAGATCCCGTCCGAGGCGGAATGCCGGCGGCTGGTCGCCGGGATGGGGATGCTGGACAATATCGTGGCCCATTCCCGGCAGGTCTGCCTGGTCTCCCTGCTGATCGTCGATCATCTGAAACCGGATGGTCTGGACCGGGATCTGATCCGGGCCGCGGCGCTCCTCCACGATATCACGAAGACCCGGAGCTTCCAGACCCTGGAAGACCATGCCGAGACGGGGGCGCAACTGCTGTTGGAAATCGGCTACCCGGAGGTGGGGCGTATCGTCGGCCAGCATGTCCGCCTGGACCGCTATTTCGCCTCCGCGGTCCCGACCGAGGCGGAGGTCGTCAACTATGCGGACAAGCGGGTCCTCCACGACCGGATCGTGCCTTTGGGCGAGCGGATGGGGTACATCCTCGAAAAGTACGGCCGGGAGCCGGAGCGGAAACGGGCGATCCTCCTCCTCTGGGAGAAGACGGAGGCGCTGGAGGCGCGGCTGTTCGCCGGCCTTCCCTTCGCGCCGGACGATATCAGCCGCCTTCTTGCGGAGGGTCATCCCGGGGAGCTTCCGGAACCGGATCCGCGTTTGTGACCGTGCGCCGTTTCTTCTCAAGCTTCAGGATGTGACCGATGCAGGGGATCATCTCCTCCTCGTGGTGCGTGATGTAGATGAGGCCCGTTTCGGTCCGTTCCCCGATCCTTTCCATCAGCGCAAGCACTTTTTCCCGGTTGGCGCCGTCCAGCCCCTGACAGGGTTCGTCCAGGATGAGGAGTTCCGGCGACTTGACCATCGCCCGGGCGATCAGCGCCAGCCGCTTTTCCCCGTAGGAGGTGCGGGTGAAAAGCCGGTCCGCCCGGTCCGCCATGCCGAGGGTTTCCAGCCAGCGGTCGGCAATCGCCTCCTGTTCCCGGTCGGGTCGGCGGTAGAGGCCGATCGAGTCGAAGAAGCCGGAGAGGACGACCTCCCGCACGCGGACCGGCTTCCGGTACCGGAGCTGCAGTTCGGGAGAGACCACGCCGATCCGGCGCCGGATCTCCCAGATGCTCTCCCCCTCGCCCCGTCTCTTCCCGAAAAGGTAAACCTCATTGGCGTAGACCTGCAGGTTATCCCCCGTGATCAGACTCAGAAGGGTCGATTTTCCCGAGCCGTTCGGCCCGACGACCGCCCAGTTCTCCCCGCGCCGGACGGTCCAGTTCAGGCCGTTGAAAACGACGTATTCGCCGTAGGCCACATGTATGTTCGTCATTTCGACGAGGGGATCGGTGCGCGTCTCCGGATTCACGCCCCGCATGGGGACACCTTGCCGCAAGGTGTCCCCATGCTCAGGCGGCAGGC
>CAKKRN010000293.1 GCA_919902745.1 Syntrophaceae bacterium
CGGGCAACTGACGGTAAGAGGACTTGCACCTCTCAAGATTCGCAGCCTTGTCGGCTGTTCCATGTTTGTTTTCTCCATTTGCCGCCTGGTTTCCCGGCGGTTCCACATTATTTCAACGATATATCCGTTGGCCCCAGCCCATCACAGAACAAGACATCCAGCCTTATGGTGCCGTCGGGATCGTTGCAGATGAAACTTTACACGCTGAACTTGGGCGGCAGGGGCCGATCCATGGCCAAGCCGTTGCCGGGCAAGATCATCAGCGTGGAGGTCCCGTGGGCAAGGAGTCTGCCGTTTTGATCGTTGACTGTCGCTTCGGCATATCCCAGCGTTTTGCCCAGTTTGATCTGGCGGCCTTTGGCGATGAGCTTGCCCGATACCGTCGGCGCAAGATAGTTCAGTTTCAAATCGACGGTGGTGGCGCCGGCTTTTGGGTCTTCAATCCCGCAAAATAACGCCCAGAAGGCAGCGGCATCGATAATCGAAGCATAAACCCCGCCGTGAACGAAGCCAAACGGCTGCAGATGTTTTTCGGCCAGATGGACTTCGAGCAGGCTGAAGCCGAGCCCCACGTCCAGAATCTTCATCGACAACAGCTCGAAATAGGGGCTATGATTTACGAATTGCGTGACGCGTTCGATGTATTCAGGATTGAGTTTCCTCATGTTTTTATGTACCCATATGCCCATTCGATATCCAGTTCCACGAGTTTCTGATGGGTTGGAATTCCTGCCTCGTTCCATCCGAGCATTTGGTAGTAATCCCGTTGAGCCATCTCCAGCTTGGCCGAATCAACGGATATGTCCTTCAGTGGACCTTCCGGAGGCGAATCGAAGAATCTTCGGGGCAGCTTGTCTTCATTTCTGGAAATTCCCTCCCGGAGATTGAAGATTCGCGCAAGGGTGATTCCCCGTTCAACGATATCTGCAAGCGGCCGGGAACCCATCGGCCATCCGGTAACCGCTTCCACGGCATCTCCGATTTGCTGATGGCTCCATGGCACAAAGATGCACATGCCTATGTAATTGCCCATGTGACGCCAGAGGCCGACCTCGTGCACCATCTGTGCTTTCCTCCGGCTTAATTCCGTCGTCGGCAACGTTTCCCACTCGACCTGATTCTTCTGGACCAGATCATCCATAACACCGGAGCAGTGATCCGCCCCGGATGCATGGATACTGTAATGCAATCCCATTCCCTGCTTATAGCGGGGCTCATGCATTGGAAGTTCTAAACCTTTGACATGAATTGCATATTCAGAGGATCCCCGGCCGATTCTTTCAGAAGTCCGTTTTGTCCCTTCCGCAAGGATATCTCCGAACCCTTTGCGGATGGCGATCCGTTCAACCATCTCAACCAGCGCCTCGGCATTGCCGAACGTCAATTCCAGACCGTCGGTGTCTCTTTTGGTTATAATTCCCTTTTCATAACATTCCATCGCAAAGGATATGGAAACGCCGGTTGAAATCGTGTCGATGCCGTGGCGCGCACAAATTTCATTGGCCTTCATCAGGGCCTCAATATTGTTCACACCGCAATTGGCACCCAGGGCGCCGAGCGTTTCATACTCCGGCCCCCCATAACGGATATCCACCTTCCAGGGCTTTTCAAGACTCACAACCCTTTTGCACCGGATGGGGCATGCATAACAGGTCTCCCTTTTCTTCACATAGCCCTTTTCAAACAACTGCTGAGGGGTGATCTGTTCCACGCCGGGAAATCTGCCGCCATTAAAGTTTCGAATCGGCAAATTGCCGGAGATTTCGTATTGCATCATGGTGGATCCCGTGCCAATATGGTAATAGCTGGATGCTTTTTCCTTGAAGTTCTTTCCCATCCACCGGGCAAGCTCCATCATTTTCTTTTGATCAGCCACTTCAGGCGGGGTTTCGCCCCGGACGGCTATTGCCTT
Source organism: Syntrophaceae bacterium (assembly GCA_919902745.1). Lineage (GTDB taxonomy): Bacteria > Desulfobacterota > Syntrophia > Syntrophales > UBA5619 > UBA5619. The sequence continues at coordinate 1,913 of CAKKRN010000293.1, forward strand.
CAATTTCTTGGAGCCCATGACGGCGCCGAGTCCGGTTCGTCCGGCGACATGGGTAATGTCGTTTGCAATGCAGGCATAGCGGATCAGTTTTTCTCCACCGGGACCGATCAATGCGGTTCGGATTTTATCGCTGCCAAGCTCCTTTTTGATTGCAACATCGGCATCGGCTATTTCCAGACCCCATAAATGGCCGGCCTCACGGATTTCAATTTCGCCATGGTTGATCCAGACATAAACGGGAACGGACGATGCCCCTTCAACGATGATTGCATCATATCCGGAACGCTTGAGTTCGGCGCCCCAGAATCCTCCAGCCTCTGCTTCCCCAAATCCGCCCGTCAAAGGTGATTTTGCCCCGACGCTATTTCTTCCGCTTCCCGGCAGAGGATTCCCCGTCAACGGACCGAGGGCGAAAATGAGCTTGTTGTCCGGCCCCAGTGGGTCTATTCCCGGGGATACTTCGGTCAACAGCGTATGGATAATGATTCCCCGGCCGCCGAGATAAAGTTTGTAATAATCTTCGGATGGCTTTTCGACGGAATGTCGCCGGGTCGACAGGTTGATGCGGAGTATTTTCCCATTATATCCAAACATGATTTTATCCTTTGCTGATCAGGTATTGCGTAATATTGTTGGAAACATATGGCGAACGGCCTCGTGTGTCAATGAGATATTTTAAGCCATGAAAAGGGTCCGGAATGGCGATACCGGCTGTGTGCTCCTGCAAGCTTTCAGTCCGAAGGGGGATCGTCGCCGCCTATCCGGCAAAGAAAGCGGCCCAGGCAATGGCGTAGAAGAGGGCCGGGAGAAAATTGCCGATGCGTATCCGGGCCATGTTCATCAGGTTGATGCCGATGCCGAGGATGACGAGACCGCCGGTGGCGGTTACGGCGCTGAGAACCGCCGGTTGGCGAAGGAAGTCGAGGTGCGAAGCCAGCAGCGTGACGGCGCCCTGGACCAGCAACACGGAGAGGGCCGAGAAGGCCACCCCCGCCCCCAGGGTCGAGGCCAGCGCGACGGAGGCCACGCCGTCGAGGAGGGATTTGATGTAGAGGGTGCGCGTATCGCCCACGGTGCCGTCCTGGATGCAGCCGACGATCATCATCGCACCGGTCAGATAGAGGATCGAGGCGGAGACGAACCCCTGGACGAAGGTTGAAGAATCCGAGCCGGTCCGCGCTTTGAGCCACTCGCCGACGCGTTCTACCCCCTGCTCGATGCGGAGGAACTCGCCGGTCACGGCGCCCGACAAGAGACAGCCGATGGCCGCCAGAGACTCCTTCCCGGAAAGGGCCATTTGCAGTCCGATCAGGATCACCGAAAGGCCGAGTCCCTGCATGACGGTGGTCTTGAGTCGTTCAGGAAGGTGTTTCCCGGCAGCCAGGCCGACCAAGGCGCCGGCAAGTATCGCCCCCGCATTAACAAAGGTCCCTGTCAATAAAATCCCCTTCCGTCGTGATTTTTTCCGCGCAGCGGACGGTCAGCGCACCGTATTTCTTCTATCGGATTGCTAAGAGCCTTGTCAACGGATTTTCCAGCGACGCAGCCCGATGTCCGATCTGCAAAAAGCAGATCGGACCGGTGAATGGACGGATATCGCGCGTACCCCGGGGAGTGGGAACAGAAAAAAGTCCCCATTTCTTGTCTTGAAAGGAAGCCGCAAATCTGATAGACGCCCGGTCATGGACAGGACCGTTTTTTCGACAGCACATCGCCGTTTGCGGAAGCTCTTCCCGCGGGGGGGGCGGGCATGAGGGCGATCTTCCTCTCCGACGCCCATTTGGAAGGCCCCGGCGATGCCGCCTATCCGAAGCTGATCCGTTTTTTGGACCGGCTCCGGGGAAGGGGGGATGACGGCGGCAGGCCGATTTCTGCCGATGCACTTGTCGTTGACCACCTGGTCATTGCCGGCGATTTCTTCGATTTCTGGTTCGGGAGAGGGAATGCCGTCTATCCCGGTTTCCAGCCGGTGATCGACAGAATCGCGGTCTTGAAACAGCAGGGCGTCCGAATCTGCCTCTGCGAGGGAAACCACGATTTTTTTCTGGGCGATTATTTTACAGGAAGGCTTGGGATCGAGGTCTATCCGGAATGGGCGGAGTTTGAAATCGACGGCCTCCGTGTTCTCGTTTCCCACGGGGATACGGTGGACCGGGGCAACCGGAAATATCTGGCGCTCCGAAGATTCCTGCGAAGCCGATTTTCCAGTGCTCTTCAGCGGCTGCTTCCGCTGAAGCTGCTCTGGCGTCTGGCCCGTCTCAGTTCGACGATGAGCAAGGAGATGTCCGGGGAGTCACAGGACCGTCTGGCGGAAATCATGCACCGGTTTGCCCTTGGGAAATTTCAGCAAGGATACGATGCCGTGATCCTCGGCCATTGTCATAAGCCGATTCTACGCGAGGCGTTTTACGACGGAAGACGAAAGACCTTTGCGACGCTGGGCGACTGGATTGCCAACGACTCCTACCTCTCTTACGATGACGGCCGCTTTTCACTGAATCGCTTTTTTCCCGGGGAGTGAGGGGCGTCATGGGGGCAAGATTCGCCGCGGATTGCAATCTGGGTAAACTGGCAAAGTGGCTCCGGATTCTTGGGTATGACACCCTGTATGAACGGGGGAATGCAGATCGGAGCTTTCTCAAGAAGGCCGGGGAAGAGGGGAGGATCGCCCTTACCCGCAAGCGCGATCTCGCCGGTCTCTCCGCTCCGGGGTGTCTCGTCGTGGTGAAAGCCGACCATGTCGCCGGGCAGATCGGCGAGGTTCTGGAGGCGCTGGCTCTGGAGCCGGATCCGGCAAGACGGATGACCCGCTGCCTGCGCTGCAACGAGCTTATGGAAGAGGTTGCCAAGGAACGGGTAGAAGGCCTCGTTCCGGCCTATGTCTATGAAAAATACCCACGGTTTCGAAGATGTCCCTGCTGCAACGGAATCTTCTGGCCGGGAACGCACAGCCGGCATGTCGAAGACACTCTCAGGAAGCGCAATCTCGAGTGTCGCCCTTGATCTTTTCGATCGCGTGTGCAAGGGCGGGCAGCAGAAAACCGAGATTTTCCATCGCACCTTTTGGACTGCCGGGAAGGTTGATGATCAGGGTCCGGCCACGAATACCGGCCACGGCGCGTGAAATCATCGCGTGGGGGGTGATGGCCGCGCTCCGGCGTCTCATCTCTTCCGCCATTCCCGGGATCTCCCGATCGATCACCTCCCGCGTCGCATCCGGCGTTACATCCCGCGGACTGACGCCGGTGCCGCCCGTCGTCACGATCAGGTCGGTTTTATCACCATCGCTCCATTCGATCAGGGAGCGGCGGATCAACTCCTTTTCGTCGGGGATGATCCGCAGTCCGACAATCTCCATTCCCGTTTGCCGGAGCAGTCCGACGATCTCCGGTCCGCTTGTGTCCTCGCGCTCGCCTCGCGATCCCCGGTCGCTGATCGTGATGACAACGGCCTTAAAGCCCATTTCAACCTTCCGCTTCTTTCTTCGATTCGGCGATGATCTTCTCCGCGATGTAGGACGGGACCTCCTCATAATGGGAATGCTCATAGGTGAAGGTTCCGCGGCCGCTCGTCATCGAACGCAGATCAGGGGCGTATTTGAGGATTTCAGAACGGGGGACCTGTCCCTTGATGATCTGATGGTGGCCAAATGAATCCATTCCAAGAACCTTGCCCCGGCGGCTGTTGAGATCGCCGATGACATCGCCCATGTACTCGTCAGGGATCTCGATCGAAATGTTGACGATGGGTTCGAGGAGGGTCGGTTGGCATTCGAGAACCCCCTTCTTGAAGCCGAGCGAACCGGCAATCTTGAAGGCCATTTCCGAGGAATCGACCGTATGGTACGAACCGTCCGTCAAGGAAACGCGAAGATCAACGACCGGATAGCCGGCAACGACGCCCTCTGCCATCGCCTCCACGATCCCCTTTTCAACGGCCGGACGGTATTGGTGGGGGATCACCCCCCCAACGATCCGGTCGACGAATTCGAAACCGCTTCCCCTTGGGAGCGGCTCGATATCCAACCATGTGTCGCCGAACTGACCGCGGCCGCCGGACTGCTTCTTGTAGCGTCCCTGAACGGTGGTCTTTCCCTTGATCGTCTCCTTGTAGGGGACCTTCGGGGTCTTCAGATTCACCTCCAGGCCGAATTTCCGCTTCATTTTTTCGATGACAACTTCGATGTGGACCTGGCCCAGACCGGAGAGGATCATCTCCCGGGTCTGGTCATCGCGATGGAACGTGAGGGTGGGATCTTCGTCGATCAGACGGTGGATCGAGGAAACGAGTTTGTCCTCATCGCCCCGCGATTTCGCCTCCACGGCAAAAGATATAACTGCTGTAGGAGGTTCGACCTTGGGGTAGAGGATGGGCGATTTTTCTGCACACAGGGTATCCCCGGTTGCGGTCTCCTTCAATTTGGCGATGGCCGCGATGTCGCCGGGGATGAGTTCTTCGACCGGTTTCTGGATTTTCCCTTCGAGGAAGAAGAGGCTGGCGATCCGCTCCGTTGTCTTGCGCGAAGCGTTGAAGAGGCCGGAGTCGGATTTAAGCGTACCCGAATAGACGCGGAAGAGGGTGAGGCGGCCGGCGTAGGGATCGGCGATGGTCTTGAAGACCAGGGCCGAAAACGGCGCCGATTCCTCCGGCGGCCGGATTTCCTCTTCCCCGGTTCCCGGTCTCTTCCCGGAGACGCTGCCGCGGTCGACGGGCGAGGGGAAGTAACGGGTGATGGTGTCGAGGAACGGGTGGATGCCGATGTTCTTGATGGCCGATCCACAGACGACGGGGATCAAGGCGCCGGCGGCGACCCCCTTCCGGAGACCGGCCAGCAGATCCTCAGGACTCAATTCGCCGCTCTCGAGATATTTGTTCATCAGGTCATCGTCGGTCTCGGCGATATCTTCGATCAGGATGTCCCTGTATTTCTGAACGGTATCAGACATATCTGCTGGAATATCGGTAGCTTTTGCTATCTTTTTCTGATCGTCGTACATGAAGGCCTTCATGGAGGTTAGATCGACCACACCGGAGAAGGCGTTCTCTGCACCGATGGGAAGGAAGCAGAGCGTGACCTTCTTTCCGAGGCGGCTCCGGATGCTTTCGACGGCCTTTACAAAGTCCGCCCGCTCCCGATCCATACGGCTGATGAAGAGAAGTCGGGGAAGACGAAACTCCTCCAGGTATTCCCATACCTTTTCCGTCTGAAATTCGACGCCTCCGACCGCGTCGACGAGGACCACCGCCCCGTCTACGATTCGGAGACAACTTTTTGTGTCAAATGCAAAATTGGAATCGCCCGGCGTGTCGATCATGTTGATCCGGTGCTTATCCCAATCGATATGGTTCGTTGCGGCGCTGATGGAGATGTGTCTCTTCTGCTCCTCCGGTTCATAGTCCATGGAGGAGGTCCCTTCATCCACGCGGCCGGGTCTGTCGGTCTTGCCGGCGACGTAGAGCATGGATTCGCACAGGGTGGTTTTGCCCGTCCCACCGTGGCCGAGAACAGCCAGATTTCTTATCGAATTTGATTCATATTTTGCCATGAACTCTCCTTTCTGATGACACGGAACCTGAACTCAGAATCTTCCATTCTATGTGCTTGAGGTCTTTAGCTTAACCGTCACTTCAAAGTCAAGACAAATCTGGTACGAAATCAATGCTTGACTTTAAAGGCGATTATGATATTTTTCGACCGCTGTTTCGTGTTGCCACCGCTCATGAGGAGCAGGAAATAGAGGAGTTACGATGCCGAAGAATTTCTATACGCTCCTGATTCTTCCGAAGAAAGACAGTTCCGCAAAGAAAATAGGCCTCTCCAGTACGCTGGTCAAAGGCGTATCCATATTCGTGATGGGCCTCATCCTGTTCGTGATGTATTTTTCCTATGATTATATCCACATTCGTAGGGAACAAGCCGAACTGAAACGCCTGAAACAGCAGACGGCGGAACAGAGAACACAGATCGAAGGGCTCGTGACGAAGGTGGACCAGTTTGCTGTAAAAATGGATGAGTTGAGACAGTTTGACAAGAAGATCCGGATCATGGCCAATCTGGTCACGGGCAAGGATAAGGAACAACTCCTTGGGATCGGCGGCCCCGTGAGCGAGGAGAATCGCCTGCGCTCCCGAATGGCCGCCGATGACAAGGCGATGATCGCCGGAATCGGACGTCAAGTGGATCGCCTGACGGATGATGCGCTCGCACGGGAACAGAGTTTTTCAGACCTCCTGGCTTACCTGAAGGAAAAGAAATCGCTTCTGGCCACAACCCCCTCCATCTGGCCTGTAGCAGGCTGGGTAACATCCGAATTCGGTCAAAGGACATCCCCATTCGGCGGCGATAGGGAATTTCACAAGGCGATTGATATCGCGACGCGGATTGGAAAGCCGATCCAGGCGCCGGCCGACGGCATCGTTGCGGAGGTTGCCTTTCAGCATGACGTGGGGCAGATGATCCGGATCGATCACGGTCACGGCGTTTCGACACTCTATGGACACCTGTCCAAGGCGGCTGTCCGGGTCGGGACAACGGTCCGCAAGGGGGATCGGATCGGGTATGTGGGAAATACGGGCCGCAGCACCGGATCCCATCTTCACTATGCCGTAATGTTGAACGGCGTTCCGGTCAATCCGAGGAAGTATCTGAATTGATGACCTCGTAAAAAGTTTTAAAAGTCGTGAAAATGGGACGGCTTCGTAAAAAGGCCGCAGGCAAGGCGCGCGAATCCTGAGGAATGAGGCGTACCTCGGTGTACGCCGCAATGACGAAGGATGAAGCGCAACGCAGCATCCGGACTTTTTACGT
>CAKKRN010000294.1:0-3108 GCA_919902745.1 Syntrophaceae bacterium
CCGGCTGCCGGGCATGGAAAAGGGAGAACCCGCAATAAAACAGGGAGAGCATCAGAACCGCCAGGGCACCCAACTTCTGTCCCTCGGAAACAAGCATTCAGGGTTCCTTCCCCAGACCGAAGGCGTCGTGCAGAACCGTGACGGCCAGTTCCGTATACTTCGCCTCCACGACACAGGAGACCTTGATCTCGGATGTGCTGATCATCATGATGTTGATCCCCTCGCGGGCGAGCGTATCGAACATCCGGGCCGCAACACCGGAGTGGCTGATCATGCCGACGCCGATGATGGAAACCTTCGCCACATTGTCGTCGACCTCCAGTTTTTCCGCGCCCACATCCCGAACCACGTCGGAAATGATCTGCGTCGCTTCACGAATATCCTTCCGGGAAACCGTGAAGGTGAGATCCGTATGCCCCTGGATGCTCGCATTCTGAATGATCATATCGACGAGGATGTTTTTTTCCGAAAGGGGCATGAAGATCCGGGCCGCCACGCCGGGCCGGTCCGGGACATGAATCACCGTGATTTTCGCCTGATCCCGGTCATAGGTTACGCCGGACACCACTTCCTTCTCCATCTCCTTTTCCTCCCTGGTCACCAAAGTTCCCCCTTCATCCGTAAACGAAGACTTGACATAGACCGGCACATTGAATTTTTTAGCCAGCTCAACGGAGCGCGGCTGGAGCACCTTGGCGCCGGCCCTGGCCATCTCTAACATCTCATCGTAGGTGATCCGGTCCAGCCTCCGGGCGTTGCTGCAGATGTTGGGATCGGTGGTGTACACGCCGTCCACATCGGTATAGATGTCGCAAATATCGGCCTTGAGCGCGGCAGCCAGGGCCACGGCGCTGGTATCCGACCCGCCCCGCCCCAGCGTGGTGATGTTGTTTTCCGAATCGATGCCCTGGAACCCGGCAACAACAACAATGACCCCCTTCTTCAGTTCAGCGCGGATCGCCTCCGTATCCACATCCAGGATGCGGGCCTTTTTAAAGGCCTGATCGGTACGGACCCGAACCTGAAACCCGAGGAAGGATTTCGCCGGGTATCCCATACCGTTCAGCATGATCGCCAGCAGCGCCACCGTAACCTGCTCGCCGGTGGAGACCAGGGAATCGTACTCCCTGGGATCGGGCTCGTCCGCCGCCTTCTGCGCAAGCTGGATCAGACGATCCGTCTCCCCCGACATCGCCGACAGAACGACGACAACGTCATTCCCCTCTTCCTTCGTCCGGATCACCTTCTTCGCCACACGCGCAATCTTGTCGAGATTGCCGACCGAAGTACCGCCGTACTTCTGAACCACAAGAGCCATCGGCTAACATCCTCCTTCTTTGATTATCCGCTCCCAGCGGCCGATTCGATCCCGGCAACCGGAAATCTCCATTTTTCTGACATTCTCTTCCAGATAGGTCAACGCGACGCAAAAAGCCCCATCCGGAACGGCCCCCCGGATCTTCTCCGCCCATTCGATGACCATCACGCCTCCGCCGGAAAGGTACTCTTCATATCCCGTATCGGCGAGATCGGCAGCACCTTGCAAACGGTAGAGATCGACATGGAACAGGGCCGCCTCCCGTCCCGGGTACTCGTTGATCAGCGTAAAGGTGGGCGAGGTGACTGCATAATTCTCCGGAACACCGAGCCCGCAGGCAATGCCCTGGGTGAGGCAGGTCTTGCCCGATCCCAGCTCCCCCGTCAGCGCGACAACATCGCCCGCTTTCAGACCTTCACCCAGAATCCGTCCGATCCGGAAGGTCTCGGCGGGACTTTTTGAAATCAACACCACCGAAGATCGCTCCCCAGTCACAACGATTCCGCGCCCTTTCACCGTTCAAGAATGACGATCGCCGTCGCATGGGCGTTCGTATGAGAAATGGTCAGATGAACCGACCGGATATCATGGGCCTCTAAAAAAGAGCCTGCCCCGCCGGCAAGCTTGAGGATCGGCTTTCCCTTCTCGTCATGGGTCGTTTCAATATCGCGAAAACAAACCCCGCCGCCCATTCCCAGACCGATGGCCTTGAGAAAGGCCTCCTTCACGGCAAAGCGGGCGGCGAAATGGACCGCCGGGCGCGCCCGTTCGTTACAGTACCGGATCTCCTCCGCGGAATAGATCCGTCGGAGGAACTTCTCCTCCCATTTGTTCAGGATGGTTTCGATCCTGCCGATCTCCACGAGATCGATCCCCACGCCGATGATCATCTTATGCCCTGCTCACGGCATCCGCCATGACCGCGACCTTCTTCATGATCGAAACGTCATGGACCCGGATGACATTTCCGCCGTTCAGGATCGCTGCCGTGACCACCGCCGCCGTTCCTTCAACCCGTTCCCCGGGGGTTCCTCCCGTCACCTGGCCGATAAAGGCCTTCCGGGATGGTCCGACGAGGATCGGTCTCCCCAATACCTTGAACTCTTGAAGATAGCGGATCAGACGCATGTTGTCCGTCACCGTCTTGCTGAAACCGATGCCCGGATCGACCATGATCTGCAACGGATCGATCCCTTCGTCCGCGGCTCGCTCGATCCTCTTTCTTAAAAAATCGATAATTTCGCCCCGCAAGGACCGGTAGGTCAGATCCCCCTGCTGCATCGCCTTCGGCGTACCCCGCATGTGCATCAGAACGACGGCCGCACCAGTATCGGCTACAACTTTCGCCATCTCCTTGTCAAAGCGCATCGCGCTGACGTCATTGACGATCTCCGCCCCTTCCGCCAGCGCCTCGCGGGCTATGGCCGCCTTCATCGTATCGACCGAAAGCGGGAGATCGATCCTTTTGGCAAGCGCCCGGATCACCGGGATCACCCGCCGCCGCTCCTCTTCAGCAGGGACCGGATCGGATCCGGGGCGGGTGGACTCGCCACCGATGTCGAGAATGTCCGCCCCTTCCTCCGCCATCCGGATCCCCTCCTCGACGGCCCTCTCCGGCGAATCGAACCGGCCGCCGTCCGAAAATGAATCCGGCGTGACATTGATGATCCCCATGATCAGCGTCCGTTCTCCAAGGACCATCTTCCTCCGGGAGGTCCGGAGCGGGAAAGAGTCCGCAATGGCGTCCGGAACCTCTTTCTCCGAGATTAAATGCAGGGATCGGATTCCAA
>CAKKRN010000294.1:3208-14193 GCA_919902745.1 Syntrophaceae bacterium
GCAATGGCGTCCGGAACCTCTTTCTCCGAGATTAAATGCAGGGATCGGATTCCAAAGTCATCCATGGTCAGGCCGGTTTTTTACCGATGATGGATAGGAAAATGTCCCCCCTCCCTCCCCCGCGACGGGGGAGGGAGGGGGGGGGTGATTCGCGGATACGCCGCGCAGGACCGACCGCACGCAGGACTGGTCTTCTCATGCCGATGCATCCGGCAGCGGATTCGCATCGTCCTGCGCAGAGGGGACATCTTGCCGCAAGGTGTCCCCGTACCCGATCATTGCATCCAGTTCAGCTCCGTTCAGAACCTCCTTATCCAGGAGCTCCTCGGCGATCCGGTTCAGCAGATCAAGGTGATCCGACAGGATCTGCTTGGCGCTCTCGTAGCTCTTCATCACAATCCTGGAGACCTCCTTGTCGATCTTCCGGGCCGTCTCCTCGCTGTAATCCTTATGCGTCGCGAACTCCCGTCCCAGGAAGATCTGTTCCTCCTTCTTCCCGTAGCTCAGGGGCCCCATTTCATCGCTCATGCCCCATTCGCAAACCATTTTGCGGGCCAGAGCCGTCGCCCGTTCGATATCGTTTCCGGCGCCGGTGGTGAAATCCTTCAGAATCAGTTCCTCTGCTGCGCGCCCGCCCAGCAGGATCACGATACTGTTCAAGAGATATTCGCGCGGATAGGTGTGCTTTTCATCGACCGGCAACTGTTGCGTGAGTCCAAGGGCGCGTCCCCTTGGGATGATGGTTACCTTGTGAATCGGATCGGTCCCGGGCAGCATTCGGGCGACGAGCGCGTGACCCGTTTCATGGTAGGCCGTGTTTCTCTTTTCCGCATCGCTGATCACCATGCTTTTCCGCTCGACGCCCATCATGACCTTGTCCTTGGCATACTCGAAATCGCTCATGTTCACCTTCTCCTTGTCGAACCGGGCGGCATAGAGAGCCGATTCGTTGACAAGGTTTTCGATGTCGGCGCCCGAAAAACCAGGCGTGCCGCGGGCGATCACCGCGAAATCGACGTCTTCGGCAAGGGGGGTCTTCCGGGCGTGGACCTCCAGGATCTTCTCACGACCCTTCACATCGGGCAGCGGCACGACGACCTGACGGTCGAAACGACCGGGCCGCAGCAGGGCCGGATCGAGGACGTCGGGCCGGTTCGTGGCCGATACCAGGATTACCCCTTCGTTCGATTCAAAACCATCCATCTCGACGAGGAGCTGATTCAGGGTCTGCTCCCTCTCGTCGTGTCCGCCTCCCAGACCTGCGCCGCGGTGACGTCCGACGGCGTCGATTTCATCGATGAAGATGATGCAGGGGGCGTTCTTCTTGCCCTGGGTGAAGAGATCCCGCACACGCGACGCCCCGACGCCGACGAACATCTCGACGAAATCGGATCCGCTGATGCTCAGAAAGGGGACATCCGCCTCACCGGCGATCGCCCGGGCCAGTAGGGTTTTTCCGGTGCCCGGTTGTCCGACGAGCAGCAAACCCCTGGGAATTCTCCCTCCCAACTTTGTATATTTCTTCGGATCTCGCAGGAAATCGATCACCTCCTGGAGTTCGGCCTTGGCCTCTTCAATCCCGGCTACATCGGCAAAGGTGACCTTTTTCGATTTGTCCGTAACCAGACGGGCGCGGCTCTTTCCAAAAGCCATCGCTTTTCCTCCGCCGCCCTGCATCTGCCGCATGAAAAAGATCCAGACTCCGATCAAAAGCAGCATCGGAAGCCAGGAGACCAGCAGGGTCATATACCAGGGAGAATCATCCACCGGCTTCGCGGAGATCCGGACCCCCCTCTCCTTCAGCAACGTGATCGCTCCCGCATCCCTGGGGGCATAGGTCTTGAAAGCCGTCCCGTTGGTCAGTCTGCCGGAGATGTTGTCTCCCTGGATGGTCACCTCGGTAACCTGGGTCTTGTCGACATAACTCAAAAATTCGCTGTAGATGATCTCCGTCTGGGCGGTCTTCGGCTGATTGAAAAGATGGTAGACCATCACAAAGATAAGGCTGATCACCAGCCACAGCGCAATATTCTTCTGCAAGGGGTTCAATCCGTTTTCTCCTTATAGTTAAAGAGATGGCGATGGGGCGTCCTTCAAAGACAACCGACATCCGATCTCATGAATATCTGTTCCTTATAATATCAGGTCATTTATTTCAAACCATTTCTGCTTTTAATACCCTTTTCGTCTGCTTAGTCACCCGGACCCGCTCGCTGATCCTTTCACCGGCGATCCAGATCACGGATTGGGAATCGACCAGCAGCGGGATTTGCTTCCGGAGCGGCCTGGGGATCTTGCGGTCGATGAAGTACTCCTTCAACTTCTTTTTTCCGCCGCTCCCGAAAAGGTCGATTCGCTCCCCCGGCGCCGCACTTCTCAGGATCAGCGGAGGGCTCATGCGCTCATAATCCATGAACGCCTTCCGCGGCTCTTCTTTCATTTCCCGAAGGGTGGGCTTCCCGATCAGTTCGAGATGGATCGTCTTGTCGATTTCCTTCAGATGGATCGTCGCGGGAATCTCGACCCCATATTCAAACAGAGGCTGCGACGTTTTTCTCTCCCGACCTCTTGCTCTCCGGTCTCCCTCTTTTCTGATTCGGAGGAGGCCCCCCTCCCGTTCGACACGGATCCCGAAAGGGAGATCGAGCGAACGGCATCGGCCGTCCAGCTTGCGGGAGAGCGCCAGGACCGCCTCGATATGGCGATAACCGATGCCGTTTTTTGAAGGGACCGCGGCCTCCAGCAGCAATTTGATGATGCGTCCCTGGAGGGCCTCATGCAGCCCGCGAAGGGCTGCGACCGGAACGATCGCCTCCGCCGCGTTTGGAGCAATCTCCCACCCGTCGATGATTCGCCGGACGACGCCCTGCAGGTAATCGTCCTCCCCGCGGATGATTCCGGCGGTATGGCACAGACCCGCGACCAGCCGCGGATTGTAGTTCGCCGTCAATTCCGGAATGAGCCCGGCCCGGATCCGGTTGCGGAGGAAAACGGGGCTCAGATTGGAACTGTCCGTCATGTACGGGACCCCTTCCCGCCGGAGAAATTCAAGGATCTCGGCCCGCCCGACATCCAGCAGCGGACGGATGAGGCGGCCGGCCCGGATCGGAAGGATCCCCTTGAGCCCTTCCGGACCGCTTCCCCGGAGCAGATGGATCAGGACGGTTTCCGCCTGGTCGTCCCGATGATGTCCGGTAGCGATCTTGCCGGCCCCGCATCGTTCGGCCGCCTCGTCCAGAAAAAGATATCGCTCTTCCCGGCCGATCTCCTCTAATGAACGCCCCTTCCCCCTCCGCAGCGAACCGATATCGACCGTTTTACAGATACAGGCGATTCCCATTTCGGTGCTGAGACGACGGACAAACGCCTCTTCACGCTGCGATTCGGCCCCCCTCAGGCCGTGATTCAGATGCGCCGCCGTCAACCGCAGCCTATATTCGTCCGCAAGCCGCACTAAGATCCGAAGGAGGGAGACGGAGTCGGCTCCCCCGGAAACCGCTACCAGCAGATGATCGCCCTTAACCAGCATGGAATGGTTTTCGATCGTTTTCCTGACTTGATTCAACATGTCCGAAAAATAGCCTCGACAAAGCAATGACTTCTTGGTCATCTCCTTTTCGACAGAGGTGTCGCCTCCTGAACAAGACTCTGAAACGGTGCAGACGGGCTCAGCCGCGGGACCCAGGCTGTTCCAGGGCGCCCGCGATGTGACGGACCGTCTGGCGGTATACGCCGGCATAGATCTCCGGCGAAAGGAAATAGCCGGGTCGCCTGGTATAAATATCCTCCACCAGTTGCTTCACCGTCTTTTCGATGGAACCCGTACGGCGGTAGACCGCCTCGATCAGGGCCCGATTTTCTCTGGCGGCATCGATGCTGTGCATCAGATAGGTCTCCGCCTCCGGCCCCGTCACATACCCGTAATGGTCGGCGCCGAGGATATCGACCGCGAGCGGCTTCAGTTTCTCCAGGCTCTTCTGATACCGGGTATAGTTGGAATTACCCGCGGGGAGGATCATATCTTCATAGGGAATGCCGCCCCCGTCCGAGGGGAAAAGCGCGCAGATCTCGGGACAATATGCGGAGAGCGAACAGGAAGAGTGGCCGGGGGTCTCCAGGATTTGGATCGTCAGGCCGCCCAGATCAATCTCACTCCCTTCGGAGACCACCCCGCCGGCGACGTCGTCCCGCCAATCCAGATCGTGTCCCTCCAGCCACCCGGTGACGCCCATCCTTTCCGCAACCAGGCGGCTGAAGGCGTTGATCGTCTCGATTCCCTTTGGCATCCGCAGGATATCCCATGCCCGGGCCAACGCGAAAATATCGAGGGTGGGATAACGGCGCCGGAAGAAAGGCACCAGTCCGACGTGATCAAAATGGGCATGAAGGATCAGAAGTTTCCGGATCTTCCCTTCATCGATACCGAAGTCGCGGATCTGTTTGAGGACGACCGGCGCCAGATAGCTCATCCCGCCGCTGAGGATCAGCGAACAGCTCTCGCCCTCCAGCAGGTAAATTCCCGACTCCTCCCGTCCCAGATACCAGAGCCGGTCCCGGATCTTTCCCGCTTTGCGGTTCCTCATCGAACACCCTCCGGTTACTTTCCGTAGACCAGGATATTGGCTCCCGCCTTCAGGCGCTTCACCATCCCGTCGAAAGCCCCCTGCTGTTTCTGGCGTTCGATAAAGGCGGTGATCCGCTTCTTTGTTTCACCATCGAGCTTTAAGACCTGGGCAGTCTGATGTTCGAGGACCTGGATGATGTGAAACCCGAAATCCGTTTCCACAACGGGACCGATCGCATTTTTCTGCTGCGAGAATGCCGCATCCTCGAACGGCTTAACCATCTGGCCGCGGGCAAATGTTCCGAGATCCCCACCGTTCTGTTTGCTCGGACAATCGGAATTCTTTGCGGCCAGATCGGCAAAATCGGCGCCCGCCAGAAGCTTTTTCTGCAGCTCTTCCGCCTTCGCTTTCTTGCCTGCCTTCGTCTTGTCGGTATCTTCCGGAACCTTGGCCACCAGCAGATGTCGGGCATGAACGGATTCCGGTTTCATAAACTTTTCCTTGTTCTTCTCATAAAAATCGGAGATCTCCTTGTCCGTGACCTTGACCTTTCCCCCAAGCTCCTGCATGACCAATTTGTCCATTTTTATGTTCATTCCGATCTCTTCGCGTATCTTCGCGATGTCGATCCCGTTTCTCTTCATGAGATCGTCCATCGTCTTCCCGGCGGGCAACTGGGCCTTCATTCCGTCCAGCACCTCCGCAATCTCCTTTTCGCTGGCGGCAACCTTTTTGGCGGCGACCTCCTTATTCAGCAGGGTGCGCACCACAAACTCATCGATCAGCCCCTTGCGAATTTCGGCCTTGGCCTGTTCCAGGCGTTCGGCGGGAATCTGATCCTTGAGCAGCGTCAGCTTCTGCTGCATCTCCGAATTGAGCTGTGCCTTCATCATCTTGACCCCGTCCACTTCCACGGCAATCCCCGCGTCGTCCGCCTTTTTTCCGGGAACCGCAGGCTGCACGGCGGGCAAAGCGGCGACCGGGGCCGCCGTTTCAGCCGGACCCGGCGCCATCACGGGCTTGGCCGTCTGCACCTTCTCCTCCTTTGTGCCGCAGCCGACAGTCATGCCCATAATCAGTGAACAGGCCGCCATGATCATCATATACCGTCCTATTTTTTGAATCACGATCCATCCTCCCATCGATAAATTGATCTGTATGATCCCATTGCCGATTCTCCTTGTCGGTGGCAAAGGCAGGGCGAACCGGGCAAACGGACGGCGGAGTATATGCAAAAGCGTTGAGTACGTCAAGAAGGATAGTCGATCCCTTTTAAGCGCTCCCTGGGTAACATTTTATTTGAGGCAATTCGCTTGGAATAATATGCCTTGACTTTGTTGAGAATGGGAGTATACTTTAAGTTAACATAATGATTGACTTAGAAAAATTGAATACTTGTCCTTCCCATATAGGGAAGTGAAAAAAAATCTCCCAGCCCTGTCTCTTATGATGTGACAGGGCTTTTGTTTTTTTAACGTCAAGAAATGAAGGACGTTGAATTCCCGTGAAGCCTGTGAAGGAGGATAAAATGAATATCCATTTGGTTGAACCGTTGAATCATTTTGTGAAGCTGAAAGACAATGTGTGGGAAAGCGGTTCGTGGGGACTGGATGATGTTCAAGCGAAGAAATTGGTCGGTGGCAATATCTATTTTCATAAAAAACGGCAGGAACCCTCTTTTTATGGAGGGACGATACTCGGATACAGGGTCCATCAGGATGGCGAGTATCAGGGAAAGATTGTCTTCAAGCTCCAACATAGCCAGTCATGCAGAAATGTCAGAACGGATAAATCCGGATGGAGCAAGGATATGAAGATTATCGAGCGTGACCGGCAATAACCTTGAGAAGCGGAGATGTTCGTAAAAGGTGACTCAGCATCGATTTTCGTTGAGGCACCTTTTTTTTATTGGCGGGGATCCAAAAAGGAGAACCATTAAAGCATGTTCCGATCCATGGACCGTTTCAAATCGGGGCGGCGGGAGGCAGCAAAATTGAAAATGAAAATATTTACCGGCCAGGGCGATGCCATCGTACTTGAAGGTGAATTGAACGAATGGCTGGAGAAGAATCCCTATATAACCATAAAGAACATCGGGCAGAGTTATGTTTCCAGCGGAGAACAATTATTTACCATGATGTCCGTATGGTACGACAATTGACGGTTTGATGGGATCGGCGATCCATGTGGCTGAGCGGAATTGGAAAAGATATGCGATTCAAGCTTCGCCGCTCGTTAATGATGGATCAAATGGTCATTTCCCGGTTACAGGCTTTTCGTAACTCGTAGGCCCATTCTCATATCCGACCTGCTTGAGCCACCATGCGGGGTAGAACACCGCCTGGGCGATACCGGCCTTCGTGTTGAGATAACCGTCATTGTACTTGATATAGAGATCCTCGGAGAGTTTCCACCATTCCCGAAGTACGACGGAAGCGTTTTCCGCGGAGTAACGGGTCAGTAACTTGCGGGCGCCTTTCCGATCCCCTTTCTTCCACAGGTCGTTTGCCCGTCGCTCCAATTCCTTCTGCTTACCGAAGGCACGGGCCTCGAATCCGTCACGCACACCGGCTATATCCTTGATCATGTAGGAGTACTTGAGCATGGCGTAGTTGGCAACATAGTTGAAGGCCATCCACATGCTCCCCTTGTCGAACTTGAGAATATCCGCCTTTTGCAAACATGCGGGCAGATCCGTTGCTCCTGCGTAAAAAGGCATCAGAACCGCTGTAGCAGGCCGATCCGGTCCGAACCAGGTGAGCCCGCCAATGGCATCAGGCAGCCAGCTGCGGGATTGATTGACATAGGTGTAAACCGTCCTGTAGATATTCAACGGCCGCTCAAACTCTCCCTTCAACGGCGTCAGGCGGCCTTCCTTGTCCGCCATGCCCTCGGCCTGCCCTTCAAAACGGTTGGGATCGCCGAAGGGCCCGGCAGCCAGTCCTTTTGTCAGATCGAACTCGGTCCCTTCATAGTTGTCGCGATGTATGGCGAAGATATTCTCCACCGTCAGCCTGTTGTCGGGTTTAACGGTAAAAGGATACTTTTGGGTGAAAGGACCCTCCACCCATGCAGGCGGATTGAGGGACGGGGCAATCATGGACTGGGCGCGCCAGACCCGCCGCAGGGAATAATAGGGGTGATGGAACTCGCCGTCCCCATAAACGCTTGTCCAGTCGAGGGCTCCACTCTCGGGCTTCCACCAGCCTTTCTTCTCGGCCACTTCAAAGATATTGGCGGAGTACATCATGTCTTCGGCGCCCTTGCGAATGTTGCGGATGCGGAACTGATTGGCGGCCACAAAAAACCCGTCATCGGGAACCCGCTGTGCCACCCAGACCCCTCCCGTGCCGTTCATGTCGTAGCCGCACATCTCCATGACCCATCCCTCTTCGGGATCTGCCACGACCAGGGTTTCACCCGTCCCGAAGTATCCGTACTTCTCGATCAGCTCGCCCATCAGTTTGACCGCCTCGCGGGCTGTCTTGCATCTCTCCAGCGCCACCCGGGACAGCTCTGCGGAGTAGAAGATACGCTTGCCGGCCTCGGGTTCCGGATGGACCTTGGCCTTGTTCGTGCATTCTCCGATGGAAAGCTGATGTTCGTTCATAATCCCGTAGTTGGTGTCGAAGTAGGCATAGGTATAGGGCACCTGGGGGATGTATCCCAGGGGCACGCTGGGAGGGACCCCGGGCGTGTCGTAACCCGGCCCCCGATCCCGGGTCATGATCCGCTGCGTTTCGCTGGCGCCCCACTTCGGCTTATAATCCAGAGCATAGTGGGCATAGAAGACCGGCCGCAAAGATCCGGGCTTGTGACTCATGGCGGGCACGTAAATCATGCGGGGATCATTCAGACCATCATCGGAGTGCGATACCATCACCGAACCGTCCAGCGTGGCTTTTCTGCCCGTGACCGTGACCGTGCAGGCCCAAGCAGGCAGAGAAACAACGATGGAAATGAACAGGACACCAAGGAATGCAATTCTCTTCATATCGATCCCTCCTCATGTGAGAATAATCAGTTATCAATACGCGTAGAAAATGCGTTTGGGCGTTACCGATTCGATCCTTGGGCATTTCTTCCATGGTCTGCCGGAAATTGTCGGCAATCCGCAAAGGTGCAATAGTATGGGAACTGGAAGGCCCCGGTCCGATCTTGAACAGGTCGGTCAGGGACGTCAAGATGACGCCTTGAGGCGGACCTGGATAACATTTATCCGTTCCCCTGCCGGTAAAGGCCCCGGATGGGATGCCCTTGGCCAGGGTCAAGTTCGCATTCAACAGCATACTGCCGACACCCGCCGATGAAAGCACTGCGAGCTTACAAAAATTGCGACGATCCATGATGCGCCCTCCTGTTCATGCAATTATTTGCAGTGAAAGATCGTGGCTTTTGTTTTGGATAAGAACCTGCTTCTGTGAGGTGAGAATATACGATGGACGGCCTTGTGAGTCAATGAAAAAGGAATATCAATGCAGGTATCAGGAAACTGCGGGAACATCTAAGATTCGGGAAAACGGGATCGCAGCTCTTCCAGAATCCGGAATTGAATGTCGGGCTCCGGTATTCCGGCCGGAATCCCCTCAAGCGAGGGAATGGCTTGCCCCATTCGGTCGAGAAGGCCCTTCAGACCATCAAACATGGGGACGGGAGGAAATGCAGAGCGGCTGAGGTGGTGAACCAGCCTCAGGGTCTTCAGGCCGTCAAACCAGACATGGAACTGACGCCGGAGGTGTTCGGGATCCGGGCAGTTCCGGCGGATGACCGGCCAATCGATTGCGAACCGGGAAAGATCGAGATACGCCTTAAGGTCGAGATGGATTTCTCGGGCGGCGGCCAGGATGGCCTCCGTTCCCCTGTCCGGATCGGCCTCCATCCCGGCAAGCCATTCCCGGAGGATCGCGAAAATTCGGGAATCATGGAGGCGGTATTCATCCGTCCCCCCGTTCATGAACCGCAGCATCCGCTGCCCGGTTCCGAAGGGCACCCTATCCGAAGGCCGCGAAGAGGGAAAAACCGTCGTAGTTCCAATATGGCCTATTTTCCGGAGCTTGGCAAGCTTGTCGAGGAAGTGAAAATCCTCCGCGGCCCTCCGCCGGTTCATCCCCCGGACGGCCGCATACGCCTCAGCCGTACAGGACATCGTCGAGCCGATCGCATGAAAGGCGTAGGGAGAACCTGCAAACGAAAGGCCCATCACATAGGCCCGCAGAAAGATCTCATAGCAGCAGATCGCCGCCAGCAGCCTTGGATCGGCGGGTTTCTGATGGGCATAGCCCGCGACGGCCGCCGGATCGTCCGTCATCGAAAAATGGGCGTGAACCGCGGCAAGATAGTTCTCCATCACCAAAGTGTCCGCATCGAGACAGCAGATCACCCCTCCACCCGGCCCCCGTCCGTTGAGAACCGCCAGTGCGGCATCCATGCCGATCTTCCTCGCCGTCCCCACCCCGCCGTCCCGGTCCGGGATCTCCGCATCCGCGGAAGAGGCGTCGATGCAGCCCAGGCGAAGCCCGCTGCCGGCAATCCGTTCGAGATCGCCCTTCAGCGCGGCAGGTCCGGCTACGGAAGGTGTGCGCCCGTTAATGAGTTCCTTGAGGAGGGTCAGCGTTACCTGGTTGTCGTGGATCTCTTCTTCGGCGGCGACGGTCGGCCGATGGTTGTTCACAACGCAAACAAGGAGTGCCCGGCGGAGCTCGCTGGACGGATTCGCGGCGATGCAGGAGAGCGTGCGAAAGAGAGAGGAACTTTCCGCCAGGGCCGGTATGACGACCGCCTGATCCACGCCTGCGACCGATGCCGCCAGAAGGGGACGCATCGGAGAGACCGCATATTTTTCCCGATATTTGTCGATGTTCCGAGAGGTATTCATTCCGCAAGACCGGTGATCAGGCCAAGCGCGGCCTCTTCGTCGGCGCCATCGATCCAGTGGATCCGGACGCCGTTTCTCTCCATCCGCCGGAACCAGGTTTCCTGCCGCTTGGCAAACTGATGGATTCGGGTATTCAACGTCTGAAACACATGATTAGCCGCGTAGCACTATCAGACAAGGTTGGGGCCGCCGGGATTAGCGGGGTCCTCCTCCCCTGACTGTGGGTTCATGGCGTTCAAAAGTTCTTTCACTGCCCTGACCATGTTGCGCAACCCATTCTTTTAGCACGGCATCGATGCGCGCCTGCCAACCGGGGCCTGTAGAACGAAAATATTCCAAGACATCGCGGCTGTAACGAACGGTTACTGGTTCCTTCGTCGGCATCTTCTGAGCCCCCCGTTGCCCCGGCTTTCGTTTCGGCAATACTGCCAAAAGCTCCTGTGGCAAGACCTCAGCGGCAGGTCGGAAACGCTTCATATCTTCCCTGGTCAATTCCCGGACTTCCCCGGATTTATCGGTCAGCGGTTTCATCCTCATAATATCGA
>CAKKRN010000295.1 GCA_919902745.1 Syntrophaceae bacterium
ATGCAATAACAAATATAAAAGGGGAGGCTTTAAACACGCTCTACAATACTAATACAGGGGGAAAACTCAAGGTTGTCTCAAAAGGGAAACAGACAGACCTCAAAAATTACTATTCAGAGGTTACTGATAAAGGCCTTTATTCTCTGGTGAACAGCACAGGCTATCTTGAACTCTTCGTTTACAGGGGCAATGCAGCTGCACTGTTTGATATAAAGATAGGCGATATCGTCGGAGTTATGCTGATGGGATAAAATCTATAAATAATCGTCCTTGTTGCCCCAACCGAGATCTACCCAAAAAGGATGCAAAAAAATTATAGCCTCAGATGAGGCTATAATCATTGTCAATCCACGCGCCCACGCGGGGCGCGACTGTTGTCGAGGAGACCGGAGACCAGGTTGTAATCGTTTCAATCCACGCGCCCACGCGGGGCGCGACCTTCCCTGCCTGGCGTGACCACTTCCCTATCTTGTTTCAATCCACGCGCCCACGCGGGGCGCGACAAAATAGTTGGTATAGATACCCACGCCTTTACAGGCGTGGTGCTTGTTGGAACAAACTTCGTTTGTCCCGATGGGAATCTGCTCTCATCCCCGCCTTTACAGGCGGGGAGTTCCCGCTATATTTGAAAGCGGGTTTCAATCCACGCGCCCACGCGGGGCGCGACATACGATATGGCATAGACGTTGACGACGAGAGTCGTTTCAATCCACGCGCCCACGCGGGGCGCGACCTTGCCCTCAAGCATGATGAACGTCAAGGGGTCGTTTCAATCCACGCGCCCACGCGGGGCGCGACTTCTTTTGTATTCAAACCAACCTCCAATCAAAATAGTTTCAATCCACGCGCCCACGCGGGGCGCGACGCAAAACGGCTTTGGTCTTTCAATAACCTCGAATGTTTCAATCCACGCGCCCACGCGGGGCGCGACTGGAGTTGGCTGAAAAATACAAAAGGAAACAGGAAGTTTCAATCCACGCGCCCACGCGGGGCGCGACTTTTCCTTTCCTACAATCCGCAGTACGGCCTTACCGTTTCAATCCACGCGCCCACGCGGGGCGCGACAAGCCCGAAGCCAAAATCAAATTATGGGAAAGAGTTTCAATCCACGCGCCCACGCGGGGCGCGACTTTTTAGCATGACAAAAATAATCCAAGAGCAAGTTTCAATCCACGCGCCCACGCGGGGCGCGAC
>CAKKRN010000296.1 GCA_919902745.1 Syntrophaceae bacterium
TTCCCCTGAGAGACGGGATCGCTTCGTTGGTTTTCGCAATCTCTTTGCGCAACCCTTCGATCTCATTCTTTAGTTCATCCTTCAGCGGCGCCCATCCCTGCTCCACAGAGACGATCTTCTCGTTCGTCACCTGGATCTGCCTGGCAAGATCGCCATGAACCCGTCGCAGATCGTCTGTCGTGGCGCATCCCACCACAGACAAGAGCACGATGAAAAAAAGGATGGACCGATACCTTCGCAAGATTCTATCCTCGTACAACCCTTTCAAACCGGTCAGGTAAACGGAACCTTTACCGGTGCGGAGAGAACAAACACTTGAGTCCTGTGAATCCCGCTTCAAGGCGGGACTCACAGGACCACTCTCTTCCGAAAATCTTTTACTTCACCGGCGGGAAAATGACAAAATGGGCCCGTCTGTTCTTCGCCCAGGCCGCTTCGTCATGGCCCCGATCCAGCGGCATCTCCTTGCCGTAGCTGATGGTTTTGATTCTTTCCTTGTCGATGCCCAGATCGGCCAGGTATTTCGCGGCTTCGGTCGCACGCTTATCACCGAGCGCCAGGTTGTATTCGGCGGTGCCCCGCTCGTCGCAGTGCCCTTCGATCACGAGTTTGTAATCCCTGTATTTCAGATACGCCGGGGCGCCTTTCTTCAGAATTTCCTGGGCCTCGGGTTTGAGGTTGTACTTGTCGAAATCAAAGTTGATGTCCGCAATCTGCAGTTCCCTGAGAATTGCAGCGGCTTTTTCCTTGGCTTCCCTCTTAGCCCTGTCGGCCGCCTCCTTGGCCGCCTTTTCTGCCGCCTCCCTGGCCGCTTTCTCGGCCGCTTCCCGCGCAGCCTGGTCACTCAGGGCCTGATCCCGCAGAGCCCGATCTCTGGCAGCCTTGCTGTCCGCCGCTGACGTTGCCGCCGCTTCCGCCGGCGCCTGGGCAACCGCCTTCTGCTCCTGGGTAACCACGGCCCCTTCCTGCAGCGTCGCCTTTTTGGCACAACCGGTCATCCATGAAACGGAAAGACATAAAACCAGTGCCATCAGCCCTACCCATCCCCAACTTCTTTTCATCATAGTTCTCCTTTCATTAATCAATAATGTTTCAGAGGCTTAATAAATCCATACCTCCCTATAAATCACTACTAACCGTAAAAATCAACCGGAAAATGAGATAATTTTAATATCAGCGCAGATGGGGAGACCAAAAGGGACTCTGGCTGGCCTCTTTGTCCTCATGGAGAACCCTCACACACTGTCCGCCCGCATTCATGATCTCGATTCGGCTGCGGCCGTACCCCCGGACGCTA
>CAKKRN010000297.1 GCA_919902745.1 Syntrophaceae bacterium
CCACTATTTCTCCGCCGTGTTTTCCTGCGCCGGGTCCGATGTCAACGAGATAATCCGCCGCCGCGATAGTGTCTTGATCGTGTTCGACCACTATGATCGTGTTTCCGGCGTCGCGAAGCTTCTCCAGCGTTTCGACCAAACGGACGTTGTCTCGCGGATGAAGTCCGATAGTCGGTTCGTCCAGAACGTAAAGCGCTCCAACGAGTCGGGATCCGATCTGCGACGCGAGTCGGATGCGTTGAGCTTCACCGCCGGAAAGCGATCCGGCTCTGCGATCCAAAGTGAGATAGTGAAGGCCGACGTCAAGAAGAAATTGAAGTCGCGCGAGAATCTCTTTCAAAACCGGCTCTGAAATCGTGGCCTCGTTATCAGTCAACTCAAGCGAAGAAAAAAACTCATGCGCCGCGCCGATATCCATGCTCGTTGTTTCTACGATGCTTTTTCCGGCAACGAGGACGAACAGTGCTTCGGTTCGGAGACGCACGCCCGAACAAGCTGTGCAGATTTCTTCGGAAAAAATCTCCTTGGTTCCTAAACCGTTGCACGCCTGACACGCGCCGTATGGAGAGTTGAAAGAAAAAAGACGCGGTTCGATTTCCGGAAAAGCGAAATCGTGTTTGGGACAGGAAAATCGCGCTGACATTATGTGTTCGGATCCGTCATCCAATATCGCGATCACGGTTCCATCGGCGCGATCAAGCGCGATTTCGATAGCTTCGGACACACGAGAGCGCAGCTGTTTATTTCCTTCCACCGGCCAAGCGAGCGGGATTCTATCTACGACAAGCTCGATCGTATGTTGTTTGTATCTGCTAAGAGGAACGCGCTCACGGAGAGATCTCATCTTCCCATCCAACCGCACTTCCAAAAATCCTTTTTCATACAAATCTTGAAGCAACTGATGATACTCCCCTTTCCTCCCGCGAACGATCGGCGCGAGAACTTTGATTTCATCCCTTGTGTCATTCCCGCCCCTCCCATTGTCATTCCCGCGAAGGCGGGAATCCATCTTCATTCTTTTTATTACTTCTTCCGGATTCGCATGAATCTCAACCGTCCGCTTCAAAATCGCATCCACCATTTCTTCCACCGTCATCTTACGAATCGGTTTTCCGTCGATGGGACAGTGCGGTCGGCCGACACGCGCGTAAAGAACGCGGAGATAATCGTAGATCTCCGTGATGGTCGCGACGGTTGAACGCGGATTCGCGCTATGCGCTTTTTGAT
>CAKKRN010000298.1 GCA_919902745.1 Syntrophaceae bacterium
GAGCAGGCGGGTACGTCGACGTGTGGACAACTTCCTGAAGCCAAGCCCTTTCAACCTCCGCCGACTACCCAGGAAGCGGTTATCTCCTCGAAAATCGAGGGGACAAAGACCGAACGGATTAACATCTGTGAAGGCGAAAAGCTGCTCTGATCAGGTCACACCTTTTCCCACCCGTTCCGTGCGGGAACAATATTCGGACCCACATCAACCCCTCACCCGCTCGCTCAACAACGTATATCTTTGCTCGGTCTTGTTGTTCCTGATCGCGATCGCCATCGCCTTTTTGGTCCCGATGATGACGACGAGCTTCTTCCCCCGCGTGACGCCGGTGTAGAGGAGGTTGCGCTGGAGGAGGATGTAGTGCTGGGTCAGGATCGGGATCACCACGGCGGGGTATTCGGAGCCCTGGGACTTGTGGATGGAGACCGCGTAGGCGTGGACAAGTTCGTCCAGGTTCGAGAAGTCGTAGGGGATCTGCCGGCCGTCGATGGAAACCAGCACCTCCTGCCCCTCCATGTCGATATCGGTGATCCGGCCGATGTCGCCGTTGTAGACCTCCTTGTCGTAGTTGTTCGAGATCTGCATCACCTTGTCGCCGATCCGATAGAGCCTCCCCATCCGGCTCACCCCCTCCTCGCCGGGATTCAGCGCTTTCTGGAGTTCGACGTTGAGGTTCTGCCCCCCGATGATCCCCCGGTGCATCGGCGTGAGGACCTGGATCTCGTCGAGGGGATCGAAACCGAACCGCTTCGGGATCCGTTCCTTGACCAGCGTTATAATCAGCTCCAGCACCCGTTGGGGGTCCTCCTGCTCGATGAAGTAGAAATCGTCCAGCTTCTCCCGGGAGCTATTGAGATTGGGCATCTGCCCCTGGTTGATCCGGTGGGCGTTGACGATGATCGAACTCTCCCGGGCCTGGCGGAAGATCTCGTTGAGTTCGACGACGGGGACGGCATGCGAATCGATGATGTCCTTGAGAACATTCCCCGCCCCGACGGAGGGAAGCTGGTTGACGTCTCCCACAAGGACAAAGGTCGCCCGCGGCGGCACTGCCTTGAGCAGGTGGTGCATCAGCAGGGTGTCGATCATCGAGGCCTCATCGACGATCAAAAGGTCGCAGTCGAGGGGCGATTCGGCGTCTTTCTGGAATCCGCCCTTTTGGAAACTGTATTCGAGGAGGCGGTGGATCGTCTTGGCCTCGTGGCCGGTGGCCTCGGTCATCCTTTTGGCGGCCCGGCCGGTCGGGGCGGCGAGCAGAATCTTCGTCCGGAGCCCCGCGAAGATCCGGATCATCGCGTTGATGATCGTCGTCTTCCCCGTCCCCGGTCCCCCCGTGACGACCATCACCTTGTGATCGGCGACCGCCCGGATCGCCTCGATCTGCTTTTCGGCCAGCGTGATGGCGAGCTTCTCCTGGATCCAGGGGATTGCCCTGTCCGCATCGATCTTTTTGACGATTCGGGGACTTTGGATCAGCATCCGGAGGTGCTGGGCGAGCAGCTTTTCGGCCAGGAAATACCCGGCCAAGTAGACCGCCTTGTGGTTTTCCCGTAAGGCCGCCGGATCACGGTTGAGGTCCTCCAGGATGATCCTTTTGCCTTCGACAAGAATCCCTACCGCCCGGACGATGATCTCCCGGTCGATATCGAGAATCTCTTTGCACTTGGCGAGCAGGGGCTCGTAGGGGTAGTAGACGTGCCCTTCGTCGGTTAGCTCGTGGAGGACGTAGAGGATCCCCGCCTCGGCGCGGAACTCCGAATCCTTGGCGAAGCCCAGCTTCTCGGCGATCTTGTCGGCGGTGACAAAGCCGATCCCGAAGACGTCCGTCGCCAGGCGGTAGGGGTTCTCCCGGACGACGTTGATCGATTCGTTCCCGTACTGCCTGTAGATCCGGGCGGCATAGCCCGAGCCGACGCCGTGGTCCTGCAGGAAAATCATGATGGAGCGGATCTCCTTCTGCTCGTCCCACGCCTTCCGGATCATGGCGATCCGCTTGGGGCCGATCCCGTCGATCTCGGAGAGCCTGGAGATCGACCTTTCGATGATGTCGAGGGTCTCTTCCTTGAACCGCTTGACGATCCGCTTGGCCATGACCGGGCCGATCCCCTTGATCAGCCCCGAGCCTAGGTACTTCTCGATTCCGTGGACCGTGGCGGGTACGACGCATTCGCAAGAGACGATCTTGAACTGCTCCCCGTATTTGGGATGGCGGCCCCATTCGCCCTTCATGGTGACGATCTCGCCGGGTATGGGGTTGACGATGTGGCCGACGGCGGTGACCAGCTCCTTGCGGCCGTAGACCTTCACCCGGGCGATGGTGAAGCCGTTCTCCTCGTTGGTGAAGGTGATCCGCTCGATCTGGCCGCGCAGTTCGGAAAGGTTGTCGGGGGTCATGGGCTGTCCGTTTTCGTCCGGGGTAAAGACAACAAATTGGTAGCATTTTTTTTACAGGCCCTTAGGCTTTCCCGAAAAGATGCTCCGGCAGAACCCGTCCCTGCGCGTCGAAGGCGACACCCTCCATCATGAGGAGGGCCTTTTTCATCTCCGCACCGCCGCCGAATCCGCCGAGCGAACCGCCGCTGCGGACCACACGGTGACAGGGGATGACGAGAGGGAAAGGATTCCCGGCCATGACGTTCCCTACGGCCCTCGCAC
The DNA here is from genome assembly GCA_919902745.1 of Syntrophaceae bacterium. Classification (GTDB taxonomy): domain Bacteria; phylum Desulfobacterota; class Syntrophia; order Syntrophales; family UBA5619; genus UBA5619. Next base: position 2,656 of record CAKKRN010000298.1, read on the forward strand.
CGCCCGCGACGCCCACGCTTGCCGCAAGCCCTCCGTAGGTCATCACACGGCCCCGGGGAATCTCCCCGTCTGCCAGCAGGACACGCCTCGCAAACCCTTTCAAGCTTCCGAAATCCAGATTTTCCAGCCTGAAATCGACCGCGTCCCCGGTAAGAAAGCCACGGATCTGCTTGCAAATTTCATCCTGTTTTCCCCTCCCCGGAACCGCATCGGGGAAGAGATCCCTTATTTTTCCGGCCATGGGGCGGCCCGCTTCCGGTAGCAGGATCCGGCAGACCGGGGAACGCCCCCCGTCCGCGCGCCGGACAAGACCGATCTCGCCAAGTGTCGAGGGGATGAGGTCATAGAAGTAAGACATCCTTTTCGGATCCATGATCACGCCTTCCTTTCCGGCGACAGCGTCGCCACGCCTGACCCGTCGAGAAACATGCGGATTCGGCGTGCGGTCTCCGCGCCGATCCCCTCAACCTGTTGTAAATCTTCGACCGATGCCGCCCGGACCCGCTGGACGTCGCCAAAGAAGATCAGCAGGGCCTTGCGGCGCGCCGGGCCGATGCCCGGGATCCGGTCCAGGAGCGATTGCAGATCCGCCTTTTCCTTGACCTTCCGGTGGTAGGTGACGGCGAAACGGTGCGCCTCGTCACGGATCCGCTGGAGCAAAAAAAGGGCCGCCGGCCAGCGGGAGAGGTAGACCGGATCCTTGCGCCCAGGAAGAAAGACGCGGTCCTCCCCTTTTCCGGGCGTCTCCGTCCGGCGACCGCGACCGGCCACGGAGGCGGGATCGCCGCCCTTCCCTTCGGCGTTCCCGGATGAGCCGACCCCTTCCGGACCATCCTCGGCGACGTGCATCTCCCCGCCCGGAGAGGGGGGGAAACCCGGCGCACCATTCGGGACGACCTGCCGCGGATCGTCCCGCTCCTTGGCCAG
>CAKKRN010000299.1:0-4952 GCA_919902745.1 Syntrophaceae bacterium
TGCCTGTTTTCGTCGTTTTTTTCAAATGGCCTCCATCCTTTGTGGCACGGTTTCATTGCTGATCACCACGAACGGCTTGTAAGGGCGCGATTAATCGCGCCCCTACCTGGTCCACTAATTTTGTTAAAGGCCCTAAAAGTTTGCTTCAACGCGGGAAACTTTTCCGAATATTGATGCAACCTCCCGATAAACATCTTCGTTTCCGACAATCAACAGGATCGCCCTCTCCGGGCTAAGCCCTATCGCCGCGTCCCGGATATCCGCTGCATTCACTTTTTCGATCTTAGGGCGATAGGTAAGGAGATGGTCCTCGGACAGATCCTCATATTCGATCATCAGTTGCTGAGAGGCGATCTTCTCCGCAGAGGTGAAGGAAAAAATGAAACTGTTCAGGATCGCCTTCTTCGCTCCTTCCAACTCCTCGGTAGAAACGGGTTTCTGACCGATCTCCCGGAGGATCTTCTCTATCCGGGAGACCACCTTGACGGTGGACGCGGATTTTGTCAGTGCATACGCACCGAACAGACCATAATCCCCCTTTGCTTTGTAAAAACTGCCCGTGCTGTAGGCTAGACCCAGGTTGGTCCGAATTTCCTGAAAAATCCGGGAACGGAATCCCCCGCTCCCGACGATAAAGTCCAAAACCTCAAAAGGATAGAATTGGGCATCCCTTTTGGCAGGCGCCAGCCAGCCGAAAATGGCGATGGATTGTGGTACATCCTTGGTCAGGAAATAAATGCCACCGTCCTGTTGCCGGGGAAGGGGAGGGGGTTCCGGTCTCCTTTCCGACGAGCGCCAGCCTCCGAGATAACGCTCGATCAGGAGTTTGGCCTCCGGAATATCGATATCTCCGCTGATGGATATCATCACATTCTCCGGATGATAGAAGAGCTTGTGGCAGAGAAGCAGGTCATCCCGTTGGATCGAACGGATGGACGCGGATGTGGTCACCCTTCCGCGGGGACTTCCCTCATGCATGAGACGTCCGAACTCCCGGAAGGCGAGTTTCTGCGGATCATCCATAATCCGCCGCAGTTCCTCCAATTTTAGATCCTTCGCCAAGGTCAGCTTCATCTCCTCGAAAGAGGGCTGTGTCAGAATCCGGGAAAAGAGATCGAATCCTCGGTCCAGATCCTTCTTCAGTACCGAAAAAGATAAGATGCCGGAGTCGCGATTCACGGTGGAATCGAACGTGGCGGCCATCGATTCCAGAGTTTCATCCACGGCATTCCCGCTCATGCCGGCGATCCCCCCGGTCTTCATCATGGTGGCCGTCAGTTCGGCAAGCCCTTCCCGGCCGGCCGGGTCATACATGCTGCCGGTTCTGACGACAACCTTGATCTTGACCAGGGGCAGTTCCTTATCGGGAAGGATGTAGAGGACCAGGCCGTTTTCGAGCCGGAGTCGTTGTGTCCGAGGTGGTTCGAACGAGAGGGGTTTGTAGCGGATGCGATTCGGGTCAGGCAGAGCTGTGGGCGATGCGGCAGAGGCGATTCCGATAGAACCAAGAATGAAACTTAGAGAGATGATCACCCGAAACAGGTTGTAAGAAAATTTCAGTTTCATCGTTCAGCGTTTCTTGATCAGGGTCGCGACCGTCCGATTTTCCGGCGTCAAATAGGTTCTGGCCGCCTGCAGTATATCGTCCGTCGTAATCCGGTCAATGGTGGTGGTGTATTCGGCAAGGTAGCGATAATCACCCAGCAACGCCTCATAATAGGAGAGCATCCCGGCGAGACCGGCATTGGAATCGAGTCCCCGAATGAAATCCGCCCGGATCTGATTTTTTACCTTTTCCAGCTCAGATTCGGAAATGGGTTCTCGCTGAAGCCTTTCGATTTCCCGATCGATCGCCTGTTCCAGTTCGCCCAGTGTATGAGGGTGGCGCGGTGTGGCAAAGATAACAAACTGATTTGGATAGCGCGAACCGGGCAGACCATTTGCCGCCTGAATGGTTTCTGCCAGCCCCTTTTCTTGAACGAGGGTTTTGAAAAGCCGTGAGGTCCTTCCCTTCGTGAGAATGGACTCGATCATATCGAAGAGGTAATCGGCAAAAACCGGGGGAGGCGGTTTGTGGTAGCCGAGGATCATCTGCGGCTCCGCATCAAAAATCACTTCAACCCTTCTTTCTCCTGACTGGCGCGGCTCTTCCGTAATTGGAGGAGACGCAAGCTTCTGTGCGGGGATCCGGCCAAAATATTTTTCGACAATCTTCAGGGCGGTGGACGGCTGGAGATCCCCGACCATCGCGATGACCGTATTGTTGGGTGCATGCATATCCCGGAAGTACTTAGTCATGTAGGCAATATCGAGGTAACGCATGTCCGACGGCCAGCCCAGAATCGGCCGCCGATAGGGATGGGCGATAAACGCAGCGGCAAGATAGCTTTCGAGAAGCTTGCCGTCCGGATCCGATTCGGAGCGCTGCCTCCTCTCCTCCATGACGACATCCCGCTCCGTGTAAAACTCGCGGAATACGGGATGGACCATGCGGTCGGCCTCGATTCTGGCCCAGAGTTCGATCCGGTTGGCAGGAATGCTGACCTGATACGTGGTCAGGTCCTGGCCTGTAGAGGCATTCAGACCGACCGCGCCGTTTTCCGAGTACAAGCGGTCGATCTCGTTCGATAGGGTAAGGCGCCGCTGTTGTTTCTGAAGGGCGGTCAATTGATCGGTCAGACGTGCGAAAAGCGGAGAATGGGCCGCGTTGCCCTTCGCCTTTTCACGATCCAGGGCAGTTCCCACCCGTTCGATCCGGAGCAGGAGCTTTTTTTCCGCAGCGTAATTCCGGGTTCCGATGGTTCTCGTTCCCTTGAACATCATATGTTCCAACAGATGGGCCGTTCCGGTCTTGCCCTCCGCCTCGTCCACGGCGCCTGCCCGATAACGGATGTAAATGGAAACCGTGGGGCTAAGACGCCTTTCCAGCATGAGCAGCCGGAGACCATTCTTGAGGGTATAGGTTTGAACCTTTTCCGCCAGCTCATAGGAAAAAAGGGGGGGAGAGAGAAAAATCAGCAGGAAGAAGAGAATTCCCAGGGTTGTGAAGATGGTGTGCGGAATGAATCGCGATTTTCCGAAATGACGACGCCGGAGAAAGGATGAATTATTTCTCATCGGGATGATTCTTCTCCAACGAAAGATGTGCGTGAACTTGAAAAGCAGGATAGAGGATTCCGACGATACTCACCAGAATCATCAGGCTGGCGGAAAAAAAATACATGATGAATTCCAAAGGGTTTGTGAGATGAAACGCACCGACCAGGTTCTCGATGCCGAAGACGAGAAAAAAAAGAGAAAAAAGAGCGATCAGGATCATTTTCCCCCACCAGAGGCCTGAACCCATGGACATCATCTCCTTGAAGGGATGGGGTTCAAAATAAGGCGACGACGAGATCCGCTTGTGCCGTCGTATCTGTGCGCTGGAAAGTCAATCTCCAGAAAAGTTGGTCCTCAAACGGGTGATACCCACCACAGGACCCTGTCGTTCTTTTAGTGTTGCAATCCAGCATCACGATTCACTAACGGGCACAGCAGACCCGCCGTCGATTCTTGTATACCCATATCCATACCGGTTGTCAAGTATCTTCCGGCTGAAGCGGAATTCGCGTCATCCGTTTCAGACTCTGATAGATGGGATGAGTCAGGGAGGCGCTTTTACAGGGAAGGAGCGTATTGTTCTGGAAAAGAGGCTCCTCTGCGATCGGGTAGCGTGAGCAGGCCACAGCGTCGCGCCACAGGTCCGTTCCCGGGATCGGGGAATATTCGGCAAGGATCGGACGCGCCCCGGACGATTGCACATGGTGGATACTCTCCTTGACCTCATCCGCTGGTTGTCCCGGTAGGCCGCAGAGGATATAGATTCCGATATCCTGGGATCGATAGCCGGCCCGCTTCAAATGACCGATAGCCTCGACCAATTCGTTGTTGCTGACCTTCCCGCCGGTAGCTTTCTGTCGAATCAGATCGGAGGTTTCAAATCCGAAACGGATCGTTCGGAAGCCGCCCCTATACAAGAGAACGCTCAACTCCGGCGTGATCTCCCGCAGATGAAGGCCATTCGGACAGTGGAATTGAACCGGCAATCTTCTCCGGATCATTTCCTGCAACAAAGGGATCGCCATTCCCTGGGCATCCACCAGCAGGGCGTCATCATAGAAAGAGAAATTATGGACTCCGAACCGGGTATGCCAGAACGCGATTTCATCTGCAACAAGAATGGGATCGCGTCTGCGAAACGAAGGGTTCAGAAGGTGCGATGCACAGTAACTGCACCGGTAGGGACAGCCCCGCGAGGTCAGCAGCGGGACGTAATTCAACGGACGGATCAGATCAAAGGCGGGGTAGGGGTATGAATCGAGATTTTGTTCGTCGGGAAGCAGAGGCATGTTCATCCTCAAGAGATCATTCAGAAGAGGGGGGAGAGATGATTCTCCCGGTCCGGGAAGGCAGAAATCCGCGCCGGACAGGGGGGCATGCTGCGGGCAGAGGGTCACATAATTTCCGCCAAGAACGACAGGTACGCCGGGATAGGCACTCTTGACAACGGAGATGGTGTCGAAGAGACCGGGATACCAGTATGTCATCATGGATGTGATCATGATGAGGTCAGGTCTGGAGATCGCCTTCAAGGCGTTCTGGAAAGCGCGGGGGGTCATACCATAACGATGGAAATTCCGGGGAACCGATTTCAGCGGAGGCGGCTTCGGGATTCGTTCCGCCGCGTAGGATCCCTCTCCGGAAGGTTTTCTTTTGGGCATTGTGATATGAGGCTCATGGCGCATGGCCGGATCATCCGAATCAAGACAATCTATAAATGTGATATGGACTCCATGGATCCGGAGCAGGGACGCCAGGGAAAGAAGCCCGAGCGGCTTGTACCAGAGATCATATGCGGAAAAATCATAGATCCAGGGGTTGATGAGGAGGATGTGGCGATCCATGATGAAAAG